>NZ_JABBGL010000009.1:0-209131 GCF_012927365.1 Sphingobium sp. TB-6
GCGCGGCTATGATGCACGCGGGCGGTCGGGTTCCACATGATGGCTTCCAAGGTTGGTGTCGCAACCCCTCGGAATCATATCGAAACCCGATCGTCCACCATTACGAGACCGTTCTGACACAGCCTCTAAAAGGATGAGTGTCATGAGTGATTGCAATACCTATGATGTGGATTGCATCGAGATAGACCCAAGCAGCCAGTCAAACTTGGCTATTGGATTTTGGGATTGCGACTTTGAAGGTTGTAACTTTTACCACATGACCTTGCTTTTCATGGGTAGATCCAACGACACGTTAAATTGGATAACTCCTGATTTTCGCCAAGGAAATTTGCTAGAGGCTCAAGAGCATGAACAGCAGAGTTAACGATCGCTTCGACCGCCTGCTAGACGCGATGGCCCACGGCCACGCGCCTGTTAGCGGGAAAAAGAAACCATCAGGCGATCCAGCATCAGATGCGGAACGTCGCGCATATTGTGACGAAACTCAAACTCAGCGAGATACTTCGGGAGATGCTTCGCGCTGACATGAATGTGGGTGCCGTTAATCCCGCGCTTTAGCTGCGCCCAGAAGCCTTCAATGCCGTTCACGGTGGTTCCGGTGGCGCTGACATATTGATCGGCGCTGTGGTTCACGGTCTTGTGCCCGTAGCCCTTGAACTCGCCCAGATCGCGATAGCTGATCAGTTCGTCCGTGTGGATTTCGGTATGCGGCTTTACGTTGGCGAAAACATGCGGCTCCAGCGTAGATTTCTTACGGTTCGGAACGACGCGGGTGATCACGTCGCCGTTGCGCTCACGCATACCGATCACAATGGCCTTGTTGTCGCGGTAGTTGCCCGCGCCTTTACCTTCCTGCTTACCGCCGATGTAGGTTTCATCAACTTCCACGATCTTACCGAAGCCCGCCCACCGGATCGTCGCCGTCAACCTGCCCCATATATTCGCGGATCATGTGGCACATGCGCCAAGCGGTCTTGTAGGTCACGCCTAGCTGACGCTCGACTTCCTTGGCGGCAACGCCGTTTCGCGAGGCGCAGAACTGGAACATGACGAAGAACCAATCGCGCAGGCTCGTGCGAGTGCGGTCAAAGGGGGTGCCAGCGGTCGGGTAAATCTGAGCGCCGCAATATTCGCAAGCGTAGGAGCGGCGGCCCTTCACGCGGTAGAAATGGGCCGACTTGCCGCACTTCTCGCAATTATGGCGATCCCCGTAGCGAACGCGCATCAGGTGATCGAGGCAACTATCTTCGGTCGGGAAGCGATCTTGGAACTGGCGCAGCGTGGGGGCTTTGTTGCTCATGCCCATCATATGCCATATTCGGCTACTTGTTTAAAGGGGATAATCACCAAGCGCCTAACGGTTTGCCGCATTTGCGGGAACGTGGCGGCGGGCGGGCCGTTTAAACGGCTGCCTTTCCCGAAGAAGGCGAATAGGAGAGTAAGATGGCCAACCAGAACAAGCAGGGCGGTGATCAACGCCGCGATCAGCAGGGCGGCGACCGGTCCAGCCAGGGCGGACGCCAGCAGCAGCAGGAGAACCGCCAGGGCCAGATGGGCGACGAACGCCGCCAGGACAAGGCGCCGGGCAAGCAGCAGCGCTGAACAGCCTGGCTGCCATTCAGTATATGATCTGAATGCCGCAACTAGTCATCAGGACTGCACTGGAAGGGGTCGCTCGTCGGCCCCTTTCCTTATGCGAAGAGGATGAGCTTAGGCGAGGGGGAGGACCGTGACGGCCTCGCCCGCCAAGGCTGCGGGTGAGCCGGCGGGGCGCAGGATGAGGCAGTCGGCCATCGCCAGGGCGGCCGTGGCGGCGCTGTCCTGCGAGGTCACGGAAACGATGCCCGCTTCGGTGCGGAAGGCGCGCAGATAATCGTCGCGTTCTCCGGTGGCGGGAAGGGGCGCGGCAAGCGTTGCCAGCGTGGTGCGGGGCAGGGGCGATGCGGAGCCCATCAGATGGCGGACCAGGGGGAGCAGGAACAACGTCGCAGTGACGAAGGCCGATACGGGATTGCCGGGCAGGCCGAGGAAGATGGCGGAGCCCAGCGTGCCAGCCATGAGCGGCTTGCCCGGCCGCATGCGGATCTTCCAGAAATCGAGCGAGCCCCCAGCGCGGGCGAAGGCGGGGCGGACGATGTCATGATCCCCCACCGACGCGCCGCCGGTCGAAACGATGATGTCGGCGTCCCCTGCGCGGGTGAAGGCCTGGGTCACGCTGCCGAGATCGTCGGACACGATCCCCAGATCGATAATATCGCAAGGCAGGCCGCCGAGCAGCGCGGCCAGCATGGGGGCGTTGGAGGAAGGGAGTTGGCCTGGCAGCGCAGGCGCGCCGGGCGGGACCAGTTCATTGCCGGTGGAGAGCAGGGCGATGCGCGCACGCCGGGCGACGGGCAAGCTTCCATGGCCGCCCAGCACGGCAAGGGCGATCTGTGCAGGGCCGAGAGCGGTGCCCGTCTTCAGCAGAAGGCCGCCTTTGCCGAAATCGGATGCAGCGGGGCGAACATTGCGGCCATGGGCCAGAGCGTCGCCCAATCCCTGCAGGATCGTTTCTTCCCGGACCGCATCCTCCTGGATCAGAACGCTGTCCGCGCCTTGCGGCAGGGGCGCGCCGGTAAAGATGCGGCAGGCTTCGCCGGGACCGAGCGGTGGAGGAAGCGGGCCGCCAGCCGCGCTTTCGGCCGTGACTCTCCATGGCCCCGGCCATTCGTCCGCGCGGATCGCATAGCCATCCATGGCGGAAAGATCGGCCCAGGGCTGATCGCGCAGCGCGGCGATATCCTCGGTCAGCCAACGTCCGGCGCAGGCGGGAATGGCCGCCTGCTCGGTCGGCAGGGGCGCCGCGAGCGCCATCAGGCGGCTTTGCGCCTCCGCGACCGGGAGCAGGCTCATGCCGCGCGCCCGTCCCCGGCAGTCCAGTCGCCGGACTTGCCGCCGGTTTTGGCGAGCAGGCGGACGTCGCTGATGACCATGGCTTTATCGAGCGCCTTTGCCATGTCGTAGACGGTCAGCAATGCGACCGACGCGGCGGTGAGCGCTTCCATCTCGACACCCGTCTGGCCTGCGGTTCTGGCGGTGGCGGTGACGGTGACGCCGCTGTCGTCGAGGTCGAATGCGATACTGACGGAACTGAGCGGGATCGGATGACAGAGCGGGATCAGTTCGGCGGTGCGCTTGGCGGCCATGATGCCCGCGACACGGGCGACTGCCAGTACGTCGCCCTTTTTCACCAGGCCTTGGGCGATGGCGGCGGCGGCTTCCCCGCTCATGGTGATGCGGCCGGTGGCGATCGCCTCGCGGGCCGTGACTGCCTTGGCCGAGACATCGACCATATGGGCCGAGCCGTCCTTGTCCAGATGGGTGAGCTTGCTCATTGCCCCGTCAGCAGGTTGCGGGTCGCGGTTTCGACATCGGCCTGCCTCATAAGGGTTTCCCCGACTAGGAAGCAGCGCACCCCATGGTCCGACATGGCGATCAGGTCGTCATGGCTGCCGATCCCGCTTTCCGCGACGAAGGTGCAGCCTTCCGGAGCCTGGCCGACCAGTTCATAGGTGCGGGCGAAATCGACGGTGAAGTCGCGCAGGTCGCGATTGTTGACGCCGATCAGGCGCGATCGGAGCTTCATCGCCCGTTCCAGTTCCTGCGCGTCATGCACTTCGATGAGAGCGTCCATGCCGAGGCCGAGGGCAGCGTCCTCGATTTCCGCCATCTGACCGTCGTCCAGCGCGGCGGCGATGATGAGGATGGCGTCGGCGCCCAGCGAGCGGCTTTCCAGCACCTGCCAGGGGTCGACCATGAAATCCTTGCGAAGCACCGGCAGGGCGCAGGCGGAGCGGGCGGCCATCAGATAATCGTCATGGCCCTGGAAATAAGGCTCGTCGGTCAATACCGACAGGCAGGCCGCGCCGCCCGCCGCATAGGCCTGGGCATGGGCGGGGGGGTCGAAATCGGGACGGATCAGGCCTTTGGACGGGCTGGCCTTCTTGATCTCCGCGATCAGGCCGAAGCCGGAGCGGGCGGCATCGTCCAGCGCCTTGCGGAAACCGCGCGGGGGCGTCTGTTCGGCGGCGCGGGCGTGGAGCGTGGAGACGGTGATCGCGGCCTTGCGCCGGGCGACTTCATCCCGCTTCACATCGCAGATTTCGATCAGCTTGTTGGTCATTGATAGGCAATCCAGCAATTGAGGAGCGCGTTGGCAAGCCCGCGATCGATGGTTTCGGCGGCTTCCTCCACACCTTCGCGAAAATCGGATACGGCATCCGCGACGACAAGGGCTGCGGCGGCGTTCAACAGCACGGCATCCCGATACGGCCCCGTTTCGCCTTGCAGCAGGGCGCGGAGCGCGGCGGCATTATAGGCGGGGTCGCCGCCCCTGATCGCTTCCACCGGATGGGTGGAGAGGCCGAGTTCGGCGGACGTCAGGCGGCGCATCGCGATCAGGCTGTTGCCTTTCACTTCCGCCAGATCATTGCCGCCTGCCAGCGACAGTTCGTCCAGCCCTTCGTCGCCGGAGACGATCATGGCATGGTCGACGCCAAGGTCCGCCAGCGCCTCCGCATAGATGGGGACATAGGCAGGGCGGGCGATGCCGATTAATTGGCGGCGCACTTGGGCTGGATTGGCGAGCGGGCCCATCAGGTTGAAGACGGTGCGTTCGCCTATCGCCTTGCGGATCGGACCGAGGCGTTTGAGCGCGGGGTGGTAGTTCTGCGCAAAGAGGAAGCAGATGCCGAGATCGGCCAGAGTCGCTTCGGCTGTCGCGGCTGCGCGGTCGAGGTCGAGGCCGAGCGCTTCCAGCGTGTCGGCAGCGCCTGCCTTGGAGGAGGCGGCGCGGTTGCCATGCTTGGCCACGGGGATGCCCGCGGCTGCGACCACCAGCGATACGGCTGTCGAGACGTTGAGCGTATGGTGCCCGTCGCCGCCGGTGCCGCAGACATCGATTGCGCCCGCAGGAGCGCTGACCGGGATCATGCGGCTGCGCATGGCGCGGGCGGCGGCGGCGATTTCCGTGGCCGTCTCTCCACGGCGGGCCATGGTGACGAGGAAGCCGGCAATCTCCTCTTCAGGGAGGTCGGCGTCGAACAGCAGGTCGAAGGCTTTGGCGGCCTGTTGCGCGTCGAGGGGGCCAGTAGGATCGGGCAGGCGGGTCATCGACGCTGCCTTAATCATGGGATGGCGCCGGAGTCGAGATGGGCAAGCCTGAAATTCACTATGCGAGCGGCATTCAGGGTGACGCAGGTGGCACTATGAAAGCGCGGCGGCGCGTTCCTGAACCGGGATGCCCGCGATCCGCATGAAGTTCGCCAGCATGTCATGGCCATGTTCGGTGGCGATGCTTTCCGGGTGGAACTGGACCGAATGGATCGGCAGGTCGCGGTGGCGGAAGCCCATGACCGATCCGTCTTCGCTGGTGGCGTTGACGATCAGGCTGTCGGGAATGTCCTCGACGATCAGCGAGTGATAGCGGGTCGCGGTGAAGGGCGAGGGGAGCCCTTCGAACAACCCGGTGCCGTCATGGCTGACGGGGGAGGTCTTGCCATGCATCAGGCCGCCGCGCACCACCTTGCCGCCGAAATGCTGCCCGATCGACTGGTGGCCAAGGCATACGCCCAGCAAAGGCGCGCCCGCGTCCGCGCAGGCGGCGACGAGATCAAGGCTGACGCCCGCCTCATTGGGGGTGCAGGGGCCGGGCGACAGCAGGAAGGCCTGTGCGCCGGTGGAGAGCGCCTGACCGGCGGAAATGGCGTCGTTGCGGACGACCTCCACCTGCGCGCCCAGTTCCATGAGGTAATGGACCAGGTTCCAGGTGAAGCTGTCGTAATTGTCGATGACGAGGATCATGGGGAAGCTTTAGCGCGGGATTGGGAGTTGGGGAAGTGGGGGTGGGGCGTGGGATTTGCCCGTTCGCCTATTTGGCTTGAGGCAAAAAAGAAAGGGAGCCGGCGCGCAGTCCATGCGCCGGCTCCCCCGCTTGCGTTGATGCCTGGCGACCCAAGGCTCTCAACGACTGCACCGCTTAGACGGCGCAGCAATGCATTTTCCGTTCGGCTGTCTTAGCCGTGCAGCTTCAGCGCCGTTTCCGCGATGCGGCGGCCCTGATAGCGCGCGCCTTCCAATTCTTCCTCGCCCGGTTGGCGGCTGCCGTCGCTGTCCGCCAGCGTGGTCGCGCCATAGGGCGATCCACCACGGACCTTGTCGACGCCCATCTGCCCGGCAAAGCCATAGTCGAGGCCGACGATCACCATGCCGAAATGCAGCAGGTTGGTGATGATCGAGAATAAGGTGGTTTCCTGTCCGCCATGCTGGCTGGCGGTTGAGGTGAAGGCTCCGCCGACCTTGCCGTTCAGCGCGCCGCGTACCCAGAGGCCGCCGGCCTGGTCCAGAAAAGCCGCCATCTGGCTCGACATGCGGCCAAAGCGGGTGCCGGTGCCGATGATGATCGCGTCATAATCCGCCAGATCCGCGACGGTCGCGACCGGCGCTTCCTGGTCCAGCTTGAAATGCGCGGCCTGCGCGACTTCCAGCGGCGCCGTTTCGGGGACGCGCTTGATATCGACTTGCGCGCCAGCGGCGGCGGCGCCTTCCGCCACGGCCTTCGCCATCGTCTCGATGTGGCCGTAGGAGGAGTAATAGAGAACCAGAACCTTAGCCATGAGTGTCTCCAATCGCGTTAACGTATTGATCGTAAAAAGGTTTCGAAAAAATTTGGCCGCCCGCGCGGGGAGGGGGGATTGCGCGGGTGGCCTTGGCCCCGGGGGGGAGGAGCCTATTCGCTGTCGACCAGGACGATTTCGGCGTCCTCGATCGCCTTGATGGTGATGGGCGCGCCGCCGATGATCGCGGCGCCATCCCGCGCCTCGAAAATCTGGCCTTCGATCTCGATCCGGCCCGTTGCGGGGACCAGATAGAGGTGACGCCCTTCGCCACTCTCATAGGTCACGCTATCGCCCGCCTTGACGGTGCCGCCCAGCAGGCGGGCGTTGGCGCGGATTCGCAGCGCTTCCTTGTCGTCGTCATGGCCGCTGGCCAGCACCACCAGCTTGCCGGACCGGTCGCCCTTGGGGAAAGGCTTGGCGCCCCAGCTCGGCTGGCCGCCCCGGCTGCGCGGAATGACCCAGATCTGGAAGAGCGTCGTCGTCTCGTCCTCCAGATTATATTCGGCATGGCGGATGCCGGTCCCCGCGCTCATCACCTGGACGTCGCCCGCTTCGGTACGGCCCTTGTTGCCCAGGCTGTCCTGATGGGTGATCGCGCCCTTGCGGACATAGGTGATGATTTCCATGTCCGCATGGGGATGCGGCGGAAAGCCGGACCGCGGGCCGATTTCATCGTCGTTCCATACCCGGATCGCGCCCCAGTGCATGCGGGCGGGATCATGATAGTCCGCGAAGGAAAAATGATGCCGCGCATTCAGCCAGCCATGGTCGGCATGGCCGAGCGAGGCGAAGGGGCGGCGCTCGATGCGGCTCCCGACTGTCGTGCTCATATGCTTGCCTTTCTAATATCTTGCCGTCCGCTTCCCAAACGGGCGCTTCCGGCTTGCTTTCCGATAATCTAGCGATCAGGATCGTTTCTTGAATAAGCAGCATTGAAACGGATTGTTTCCTTATGCGTCTTCCCGATTTCGAGGCCTGGGCGATGTTCGCCGCCGTGGTCGAGCATCGCAGCTTCACCGACGCCGCCAAGGCGCTGAGCGTTTCCAAGGCTACCGTGTCCAAGGCCGTGTCCCGGCTGGAGCAGCATCTCGACACCAGCCTGTTCAGCCGCACCAGCCGCCGCCTTGCCCTGACCGAAAGCGGCAAGCGGCTGGCGGATCATGCCGCGCGCATCCTCTCCGAAGGACAGGCGGCGGAGGAGGCGGCGCGGGATGAAACGGCGGAACTTTCCGGCACGGTTCGTCTGGGCGCGCCGATGACCTTCGGCCTGCTCCGCGTTGCGCCGCTGATCGCGGAATTCACCAAGCAGAATCCGCAGGTGGACATTGATCTGCACCTGTCCGATGCGCAAATCGACCTGGTGGAAATGGGGCTGGACGCCACCATCCGGATTGCCGACATGCCCGACAGTTCGCTCCGCGCCCGGCGGCTAGCGGATGTCAAAGTGCATGCCGTCGCTTCGCCAGCCTATCTGGCGGAGCGGGGGCGCCCGACTCACCCGTCGGACCTCGGCGGCCATGACTGCCTGTGCTATTCCAATACGCCGACGCCCGATGTCTGGCGCTTTTCTGGCCCCGGCCAGCAGAATGTCGTGGTGCAGGTCCGCGCCCGCATCACGGTTAACAGCGGAGAGGCGATGCTGCCCGCCTTGCGCGCTGGCGTTGGCATTGCCCGGCTGCCCGACTTCATCGTCGGCGAAGCGATGGCGTCAGGCGAACTGGAAGAGATTCTGGTGGATTGGCGGCCGCCGCTCTTGGGCATTCATCTGGTCACGCCGCCGTCGCGACTGCGGCCCGCGCGGGTCGACGCCGTGCTCGACTTCCTGACCCGCCATCATGGCTGTTGAAGGCTCGTTTCGAAGACGAATCTATATTGACTCTATCTGAATCATTTCGACCTCAAAACATTGCAAACTGATTCAAAATCGCGCGACTCGTGGATTTCTGCCGGTTAGCGAAAAATTAACCTTTGTCCTTCAGAAGTTTTTTGGTTAATGAATTGGAGCGGCTGCCGTTCTCTGGGGGTGAACGGGACTGCTACGCAAAGGGGCTTCACATGCGCGTGCTGCTAATCGAAGACGAACCGACGACCGCCAAGGCGATTGAGCTGATGCTCACGACCGAGGGGTTCAACGTCTACACGACCGACCTTGGCGAAGAGGGTCTCGACCTCGGCAAGCTCTATGACTACGACATCATCTGCCTGGACCTGAACCTGCCGGACATGCACGGCTATGACGTGCTCAAGAAGCTCCGCGCGGCCAAGGTGCAGACGCCGGTGCTGATCCTGTCCGGCGTGGCGGAGATGGACAGCAAGGTCCGTTCCTTCGGTTTCGGCGCCGACGATTATGTGACCAAGCCGTTCCACCGCGAGGAACTGATCGCCCGCATCCATGCCGTGGTGCGCCGGTCGAAGGGCCATTCGCAGTCCGTCATCCGCACTGGCAAGCTGGCGGTGAATCTGGACGCCAAGACCGTGGAAGTGGACGGCAACCGCGTTCACCTGACCGGCAAGGAATATGCGATGCTGGAGCTGCTCTCGCTCCGCAAGGGCACGACGCTGACCAAGGAAATGTTCCTGAACCACCTCTATGGCGGCATGGACGAACCTGAACTCAAGATCATCGATGTCTTCATCTGCAAGCTGCGCAAGAAGCTGGCGCTGGCCTGCAATGGCGAAAATTATATCGAGACCGTCTGGGGCCGCGGCTATGTGCTGCGCGATCCGGACGAGGCGGAAGAGTTCGCCACCAAGGTCGCCTGACGCATCCCACATTCGTCCCGGAAACAGAAAAGGCCGCCGATCCGCAAAGGATCGGCGGCCTTTTCTATTTACCGCCTCAAAATGGGGTCAATCCCATTTGAAGCGGGTGTCCAGGCCCGGCAATCGGGTTCTGAAACCCGGCCTTTTCGTGTCGACCGAGGGTCGGAAGTTTGCGGGAACCCGATAGGATGTCTCAACCGGCTTGTCGGCCGGGGCGGGGCTTTTTACGCTTGCGGGATTGATCGAAGCGTTGAGATGTACGCCGAAGGCCTGACCCTTGCGCCAGACGATCCTGCCCTCCGCAGGCGCGCAATCGGGCAGTTCGATGATCACGCTGTCGTCCAGGGCCAGTTCCAACTCGCATCGTCCGCCGATGCCCAGTTCCGAAACGTCGCGGACCAATATGTCGATTTCGCCGTGACGCGGATGGCGCATGCGCGCCTTCAGCAGCCGGCGCTGCCGGTCATGCAGGCGCTTTGACAGAAATTCCGGATCGGAATCGGGCATGAACTCCCGCAACTCTTCCTTCTTGGCGTCCTGACGACCCCGATTGCGACCTCATTCCGTTCGGGCCGTCGCCCGGCGGAATGCCTATAACTTTGGTTTAACCCTTTTGCAGGGCAATGGAAAGTTGGATGATGACAACCCAATTGACAGGCCGTTTCGGCCCGATCTGACAGGAAAAGGCCGGCCATCCCGATGGGAGGACCGGCCTTTGGATCGAGCGGTGGGGCGGAAGGGGGGTGGCTGAAAGCCGGCTGTGGGGCCGCCCCGTCGGGATGTTATTGGTCCGCTTGATCCGACGTGGAAGAACCGTGCGATCCTGAAGCTTGGCCCGACGCCTGGCCACTGCCCGAAAGCTGCCCAGCGGCATCGATCGAGGCTGCTCCATTGGCGGTGTTCGCGATGCCGCTTGCAGTCCCGGCCGTGCTGCCGGCTGCGTTGGCGGCCCGATCATGGGTCGCGCTGACCGTGGAGTCCGCACGGGCGCGGGTGTTGGCGACGGCGCTGGCGGTGCGTTCCCTCGCTGCGCCCGCCGTGCTGCCGGCCTGATCGCGCACGCCGCCCACGGCGTTGCTGACGTCGCTGGTGCCCAGCGTATCGGCGGTCAGACTGCCGCCGGCCGATCCGCTCGCGGAGCCGGACGCGCTGCCGCTATGGCTCTTGCCATGACGGCTGACCGATCCCGTGGCGGAACCGCTGCCGCTGCCATGACCCGAACCGCTGGCGCCCACGCGGCCATTTTCCAGGTCGATGCTGCGGTCGAGGCCGATGCCGCCCGAACCGCCAAGCGTGCCGCCCAGCGATCCGCCGACACCACCCAGCGCACCGCCAAGGCCGCCGCCGAGCGCGCCGCCACCCCCGCCGCCCAGCAATTGGGCCGAGGCGGGCGCCGCCGTCAGGGCGGCAAGAGCGGCGGTAGCGAGTAGGAATTTGACTTTCATCGATCGTCTCCTTGTTCGTTGTCGATCCGATGAAAGGACAACGGAAGGGCGATTCAATTTAATCCCAATCCGCCGAAAGAATTTTGCAAAACATTGAAATTCAATCAATATTTCTGCATTCGCTGCAAATGACCGCTGGCCCTGCGCCGCTCTTCGCTTCCGAGCGCAGGGCGCGAACGCTGCCGGTGGCGAACAGCCGCCCTGCCACCAGCGGCGCCGCGAAGGAGGTGCCCCGCACCCTGCCTTTGCCGCCATCGGGACGCGCCGCATTCATGTCCGCTCCCGGCGCGGCGAAATCGACATGGCGCGCTCGCCCGGCTTCGGGCAGGACGCGCCCGCGCCCGTCAATGCCGGTGACGGCGATCACGTCGGGATAGGAGGCGGGATAGGCGGGAGGGGCCGCCGGTCCGTCATTGCCGACCGCCGCGACCACGGTCACGCCCTTGTCCCGCGCCAGACGGATCGCGCCCGCCAGCAGCGGATTATCCGGCCCCACCAGACTGACCGTCACCACGCTGGCCCCACGCGCCGCCATCCATCCGAGCGCCCGCGCTATCGCAAAGGCGCCGCCGCCAGCCGGATCGTCGCCATAGACATCGGCCACCAGCAGCGGCACGCCAGGCGCTGCGCCGCGCACGCTGCCCGCCCCGCTGATGAGCGACGCCACCGCTGTCCCATGGGAGCTGGCGCGGGGAGCGCCACGGGCAAAGCCCTGTTGCTCGACCGGGCCGCTTAGCGCCGGGTGGCGCGCTACGCCTCCATCGATCAGTCCCGCTGCCTTGCCCCGCACCGGACCAGCTTCCGCAAGCGCGGGAGCCGTCATTCCGATCGAGGGACCGCTGGGGAAATAGAGATTGTCGGCGCTGGCCTGCGCTTCGGGGGCGATCGACCGCACCTGTTTCAATGCGCGGGACAGGCTGCGGCCCTGCGGCACGATCAGGCGGGCAATGCTGAGGTCGAGCCCCTCAATCGCCGCATTTTCGACCCCATAGCCCGCTGTGCGCAGCGCCTCGATGCTTTTCACTCCCGCGCCGGTCAGCAATATGACGCCCCGCCGTGCCGGTTCGCGCCGGTCGTCCAGTTCCACCGAGTCCGCATGTCGCCGCAGCAGATCATCGATCCGCGCCGCTCGCACCGCCACCAGCCGGTCTGCCAGACGAGCAGGCGACAGCCGGTCCAGGCCGGACTGGTCCAGCGTTCCTTCCACCCGGTTCAGCACATTGGGCACGATGCCGCCCACCTGCCCCAGCGCGTTGCCGGAGGAAGAGAGCAATTGAGCCTGTGCGCCGGGCGCGGTCAGCAGTAGACCGGCGACGATCCATGGTCGTGCGAATTTCATCTCGACCTCTCTACCACCGGCGCGTCCCGTCCTTTCGCTCTCAAAATGATTCATCGCGAAAAAATTTCCGATACAAGATCCATCTTCAGGGATGAAACGGCGGGCGACGCTCGTTTCATCCCTGACGGACAGAAATGGAGACCGGATGTCGTTCGAAAGCGATCTGTTGGCGATCCTGCCCCGGCTGCGGCGCTTTGCCGCCAGCCTGTCGCGGGACCGCGCCGATGCGGACGATCTCTGTCAGGCGGCGCTGGAAAAGGCGCTCAAGGCACGCGATCAATGGCAGCCGGGGACGAGACTGGATAGCTGGATGTATCGGATCATGCGCAATCTCTGGATCGATGAGGGCCGCTCGCGCCAGCGCGCCGCCCGGACTTTCGCGCCGGAAGAAGCGGGAGAGCATGTCGGCCATGCGGGTGACCGCGATATGGAGGCGCATGTCATGCTGTCCGATGTGGATCGCGCCATGCATGCCTTGCCCGACGAGCAGCGGGAGGCGATCGCGCTCGTGCTGGTCGAGGGGCTGTCCTACAAGGAAGCGGCTGATGTGCTGGGCGTTCCCATGGGGACGCTGACGTCGCGGCTGGTGCGTGGGCGCGGGGCGCTGATCGAACTGCTGGGGGAAGCGGCATGACCGACATCGATGAAGCCATGTTGATCGCCTGGGTCGATGGCGAACTGGACGAAGTCACGCGGCGGCGCGTCGATCGCGCCGTGGCGGAGGATCCGGCCCTGGCCGAGCGGCTGGAGATGCACCGTCGCTTGCGGGAGCGGCTGTCGGGCCATTATGCCCCGGTGGAGGCGGAGCCGGTGCCTGCCGGACTGCGAGCGCTGCTGGAGGGGAATGAGAAGGTCGTCCCGCTCGTTCGTCCTACGGCCCCGCGCTGGCGTCATTGGGGAACAGGCGGCGCCATTGCCGCGAGCCTCCTGCTGGGTCTGGGAATTGGGCATTTGTCGGGCGGGCCCGAAGGGCCGGTCGCGGTCGAGAAGGGCGCCATGGTCGCCAGGGGCGAACTGGCGTCAGCGCTCGAAACCCAACTCGCTTCCGCGCAGGAGGACGCGCCGATCCACATCGGTCTCAGCTTCCGGCGCAAGGGGGGCGGCTGGTGCCGCAGCTTCGAAGGGCAGGCAGTTTCGGGCGTCGCCTGTCGCGAGGGGGAAGGCTGGCAAGTGCAACAACTTGTGCCGGGTGCTGGGCAGCAGACGGCCTATCGTCAGGCATCCTCGGGCGATGCGCGTATCATGGCGACGGTCGATGCGTTGATCGATGGCGCCCCGCTCGACGCCGCGCAGGAGAAGGCGGCAAAGGACAAGAAATGGCGTTAGAATAGCGGCTGCTTTTGGGTGGATTTCGGCCCTTACCATAGTCGTCATTCCCGCGAAGGCGGGAATCCATCTCTTGAACTAACCGCTTGATGCCACGTTGGGAGATGGATTCCCACCTTCGCGGGAATGACGGAAGCAGATAGTCCCCTATTGGCCATTTTCAGACCCTCCTTCCCATCATCCGATCCTGAACGTGGAGGACTGGCTAAGGATCATGCGTTGCCCAATGGCTACGGAATCCAAAAAAAACATCCTATTCCGCCGACGGGGCAGGATTGCACCTGTCCTATTCCGCGCCAACGGGTCTATCCGGCATCCCTCTTTGAAACGTCCGACATATCGCGTGACCACGCATACGCGCGCGCAGGCACGCGCGCGCGTACACCGTGAACTTCGGCGTGAAATGGTCGGTTGTCGTTATTTCTCCGCCGCAGGCCATGCGAAGGGGAAGCTGCTCTCTCCCGTTTGCGTACCCTCCGGATCGAAGCGGCGTTCGGTGATGGTTCCATGGCCTTGCGCGTCGATAGCGATGATCGTGCTGCAGAGGGTGCCATAAGCCGGATTGCGGATGAAGATGGGGGAGATCAGGGCTTCGGCGGGAACGTCGGAGGGGCTGTCGGGAGCGATACCCGCGTGGGGCAGGCTTTCCAGGCGGAGGGCATCGAACAGCGTCAGGGGATCAACGGCCTCAGCCATCAACCAGTCGAGCAGGGCCGATTTAAGCGCCAGCGTCTTGGGCCAGGGCGCGTCGAGCGTGCCGTTGGAGAGGCCGTAGAGGCCGGGGGTGAGTTCAGTCCGCAAGGGGGCGGGGCGATTGGTAAGGAAATGGGCCCGATTCCGGTCGAGCAGGATGAGGTTGAAGGGATTGAAATCCTCCAGCGCAACAGCTTCGCGGCCTGCCAGAAGATCCGTCACCAGCGCGCCGCGAGAGGCGCGATCGGGGCGGGGGTCGCCATAGCCGCGCAAATTGGTGACGATAGCGGCGCGGCCTTGCTCCGACACGCCCAGCCAGGTTCCACCCGAAAGCAGGTCGCGGCCCGCGATCAGATGGTTCGGCGGCTCCCAGCGGGCGAGCGGTGCGGCGGGACGGGCGTGCAGTTCGTCGCGATTGCCGATCAGGATCAGCCGCCAGCGCGGATGTGCTTTCCACGCCATTGCCATGATGCACATGCCTTCATCCTCCTGATCTGCGACGGCTTGATAAACCGTCCGCGCCTCTCCATATAGGCCCGTGCCGGGTTCGCCCGGCTATGGTGATAAATCGTGTCGTGCAATAGGCGCAGCGGACCCGGGGGCGGTACCCGGCGGCTCCACCACATATCCCGGCTTTGCGCGGGGTGTTTGACGGGGCCGAACTAGGATCGACGTGTGTTGAAAAGCGATATTTTCACCCGGCCTGAGTACGCCGTAAAAAGGTTCAAAACACGTAAGTGCCAACGATAACGAGGCTCTTGCTCTTGCTGCGTAATTGATGGCCTCACGGCCGGACATTACTCAAAAAGAACGCGGTTGAACCCACCGGGCAACAGAAGGGAATTCAGCGGCCTCCGGAGGGGCCGGGCAACAGAACCCTCCGGACCTTCAGACATTGTTCGGATTTCGCGGCGCGGGCGCTCAATGGGCCTCATGCGCCCTTTTTGCGATTCGAATCGAGCATCGGATAACCTGTTCATTCGATTACATTTTTATGACACTATTGCGTAAAATTTGTAAGTCATTGTTTTAAAATAAGTAAAAATCCTTTTTTAGCCTTTGTTCGTATCTTGTCCCCATGTCATCAAAGTGAAATACTCATCGCTATTATAGAAAGTTTTTTTGGGAGAATCGGGATGAAGATGGTGGCTGCGACTTTCGGTCTGGCGCTGCTTGCGTTTTCGCCGGCCGTGGCTTTCGCGGCACCTGACGAGGTGGTCGTCGTTGGGGTGCCTGATGGCCACTTGGCCGCGGGCGCTCTGGTATCGGGCGATTATGCCCATGCTGCGCAGCGGTTGGCAGTCGTGCGTCCCGACGCAGCCAACGATCCCGCGCGGCTTATCAATCTGGGTAACGCCTATGCCGGCATGGGCAAGATGAAGGCAGCGCGCGCGGCCTATAAGGCGGCCCGTTTCGCGCCGGATTCACTGCTGGTCACGGCCGATGGCAATGAGTCCTCCTCGCGGGATATCGCGCGGCGGGCGATGGGCCGTCTGGAAGCGCAATACGCCATGCGCTGAAACTGCATGGCGAAGCCCTGGGTGCAGGGAGAGGGGGCGTCATCCCAGCATAGGGGTGGCGCCCCTGCTTTATGTTACGCGCCATGCTCTGTCGCAAAAATGAAATAACTGTCTTTAAACTGTCATTTTAAAGACGCCATTTCGTCACTAAATCAAAATCATGCTGTCATGCGCGCGTCCTAGCTGCCCCCTCTGAGGGCGACAGGGGGCGTTGTCCGATTCGAGTTCCCCTTGCGCTCCGCATCCCATCACAAGCCGGCCTGGGCCGGAGCGGAGACGACATGGCCAAGATTAACCGTTTTCAAACGATCCTGATGGCGGGCTGCGCCTGCGCGGCGCTGAGCGCTTGCGGCGCCGACGACATCGCTTCGCCCGGTGAGGGCACGATCGTCCTGCCGACGCCCACCCCCACGCCGACTCCGACCCCCACGCCGACGCCTACACCGACGGCGGTGACGCCGGCTTCGGGTTGCCCGACGATCGCCGGTTCCGACCAGTTGCAGGATCTGGGCACCATCACCGATGGCAGCAACACCTGGCGGAACTGCGGCTTCCCGGCCCGCTTCAACAGCACGACGGCGATCGCCAAGACCACGGGCGTTATCTACTCGCTGCCCGGCCGCGTCGATGTCGGTACTGACCAGGGCGCCGCGAGCACCGGCACCAACGTCACCCTGTCGATCGATCCGGGCGTCGTGGTCTTCGCCAGCACCGGCAACGCCTATCTGGCGGTCAATCGCGGCAACAAGATCAACGCCGTCGGCACCGCCGCCAGCCCGATCGTCTTCACCAGCCGCGAAAACGTGACCGGCGCCGCGACCGACCAGTCGTCGGGCCAGTGGGGCGGCATCGTGCTGCTCGGCCGCGCGAAGATCACCGATTGCGACGCACCGGCCGCCGCGCCGGGCACCACCGCCTGTACACGTGACACCGAAGGCACCAGCAACGCCATTTTCGGCGGCGCGGACGATGCCGACAACTCCGGCCGCCTGAGCTATATCCAGATCCGCTATTCCGGCTTCGTGCTGGCGAACGGCAAGGAATTGCAGGGTCTGACCCCCTCGGGCGTCGGCACCGGCACGCAGATCGACCATATCCAGGTCCACAACAGCTCCGACGACGGTATCGAGGTCTTCGGCGGTTCGACCCATATGAAATATCTGGTTCTGACCGGCAACGAGGACGACAATCTCGACACCGACGTGGGCTTCCGCGGTACGGCTCAGTTCATCATCTCGATCCAGCGCGCCAACGCCAATATCGGTGACACCTTCACCGAGACGGACTCCAACCCGATTGCCGGCGCGGCCAGCAATGCGAGCGAGGACGCGTTGCCCCGCCAATATCTGAAGGTGGCCAACTTCACCCATATCCAGCGGTCGAACACCGGCGACGATGGCGCGGCCATGATGCTGCGCGGCGGCGCCGACCTCGCCATGGTGAACGGCATCATCGTCAGCCCCGACCAGAGCTGCCTGCGCATCAACAGCGCGTCGACCGTGCGGGATGCCGATCCGGCGCTGCAGGACGCCGGCAAGCCGCGCTACCTGTCGGTGGTGATGCAGTGCAACGCCACGCCGTTCAAGGGCACCGGCGGCGCGGACGTGGCGCTGGTCCAGTCGATCTTCACGACCGATCCGAACAGCAGCTTCAGCTACACGCCGTCGCTGACCAGCCTGTTCATCAACGGCGCGACCGAAACCGCCCGCACCGCGATCGACCCCAAGACGATCGACAGCAACTTCACCACCACCAACTATATTGGCGCGGTGAAGGACAGCAACGACACCTGGTATGCCGGCTGGACCTGCAACTCGGTGACGGCGAGCTTCGGCAGCACCAGCAAGAACTGCACGGCCATTCCGACCACCTGATCGGTTCCTGACCTCAACAGGGGCGGGGAAGCGTGCATCCGGCGCTTCCCCGCCTTCTTTGCACTGAATTTCCTTTGGGGGACATTTTCATGTCACAGCCGCTGAACATGGCGCGCCTGCTCCTGATTTCCACCGCGCTGGTCGCGCCTGCGGCCATGGCCCAGAACGCTGCGCCCACGCCGCCTGTCACCTCCGGCACGCCCACGCAATCCGAGGAAGAAGATGCGCAGGCCGGCCGGATCGACGTTTCCATCCCCGGTTCCGACATCATCGTCACCGGCCGCCGCACCAGCAATGTGTCGCAGGCAGCGCCGCAGGTGGTGAACGTGCTGTCCGCCGCCGACATCAAGCGCACGGGCGAGGGCGATATCGCTGGTTCGCTCCAGCGCGTGACCGGCCTTTCGGTCGTGTCGGGCGGCTATGTCTATGTGCGCGGCCTTGGCGACCGCTATTCGCTGGCGCTGCTCAACGGTTCGCCGCTGCCCAGCCCCGAACCGCTGAAGCGTGTCGTGCCGCTCGACATCTTCCCGACCAGCGTCATCGCCTCGACCCTGGTGCAGAAGAGCTATTCGGCCAACTTCCCCGGCGAATTCGGCGGCGGCGTCATCAACCTCACCACCAAGGCGATTCCGGTAGAGAGCTATCTGGAACTGAGCGTCGGCAGCTCGGCCAATACGGAGACGTCGGGTCAGCTCGGCTATACCTATTATGGCGCCAAGTCGGACTGGACCGGCTTCGACGACAGTTCCCGCGACGTGCCGCCGCTGCTGGCGGAGGCGTTCAAGAGCGGCGTGCCCTTCTCGAACATTCCGCGTGGCGACCTGCAGGCGATCTCGATGCAGTTCCTGAACGCCAAGACCTCCGTGTTGCAGCGGACCAACAGCCTGCCGTTCAATTTCTCCGGGTCGCTGAACGGCGGCACCTCCTTCGACGTTGGCAGCGACGGGCGCATGGGCTTGTTGCTGACCGCCTCCTACAGCAACAAGTGGCGGACGCGCGAAACGCTCCAGCAAGCATCGACCGACCTCAGCCAGGCGCCCGGCAAGACCGGCACGCAGGTCAACACGGACAATGAGATCACCGTAAACGCGCTGTTCGGCGTCGGGCTGGAACTGGGCGAGCAGAAGATTCGCTGGACCAATGTCTATATCCGCGACACGCTGAAGCGCGGCGCGCTTTCGCTCGGCCAGAATAATGGCGAGATCGAGGGCGCGGATTATATGAAGCAGAACACCGCCTGGTATGAACGGCAGTTGATCGACACGCAGTTGGTCGGTGAGTTCAAGCTGGGCGATGCCCTGAGCCTGGACATGCGCGGCGGCTATGCCAATTCGCAGCGCGAGGCGCCCTATGAGCGCGAGTTCGAATATGTGCGGACCAACCGCCCCCTTGCCATCGATCCGGTGGGGGATCGCTTCATCAACGCGCTCAACCGCCAGCGGGGCGACGCGTCGATCACCTTCAGCGATCTGACCGAGGATCTGTGGTCGGCGGGCGCTGACCTCAGCTACAAATTCTCGCCTGCCTTGACGCTGACGGCGGGCTATGCCTTTAGCGATACGAAGCGCAGTTCGTCCCGCTATGAACTGCATTTCGATGCGACCAACCTGCCGATCGGGGCGCAGCAGATGCGGCCCGACTATCTTCTGTCGGACGCCGCGATCCAGCTTTACGATATGACGCTGCTCGATTTCTCGGGCAATTATCCGGTCTATGACGCCGCGCTGCGCGTTCATGCCGGCTATGGCCAGGTGAAGGCGGAGCTGGTGCCGGGCGTCACCGTTGATGCGGGTGTGCGCTATGAAAAGGGCAAGCAGTCGGTCACGGGCATCGACGTCTACAATACGGGCGTGACGCCGGTGAACAAGATCGACAAGAGCTACTGGCTGCCCGCCGCGACAGTGACGTTCGAAGCGGCCAAGGGTCTTCAGTTCCGCATCAGCGGGTCGAAGACCATCGCCCGCCCGCAGTTCCGCGAACTGATCGCGCAACCCTATATCGACACGGAATCCAACCGCTTCTATCGCGGCAACCCGTTCCTGCAGGACAGCATATTGTGGAATGCCGAAGCGCGGGCCGAATGGTATATGGGGCGCGACGAGCGGCTGACGCTGGCGGGTTTCTGGAAGAAGATCGACAATCCGATCGAAACCTACACCACGATCAACGACAAATATGACGTGACCACCAGCTTCGCCAATGCGCCCGAAGCGACACTGTATGGCGCGGAGATCGAGGCGCAGAAATATCTGCCGCTGGACGGCTGGTCGGATGCCGCCTTCTTCCAGAGCCGCCGGATCGTGCTGATCGGCAACTATACCTATACCCAGTCGAAGCTGAAGGTCAGCGACGGCGACACCACCATTCCCTATAGCTACACCACCGGCGCGCTACCGGCGGCATCGGACTATTTCCAGGATGGCGTGCCGCTGACCGGGCAGTCGGATCATCTGGTGAACTTCCAGATCGGTCTGGAGGATACCGACAGGCTGTCGCAGCAGACGCTGTTGCTGACCTATGCCAGCCCACGCGTGACCAGTCGTGGGCCGAACCTTCAGCCCGACATCAAGGAAAAGCCGGGCCTGACCCTTGATTTCGTGGCGCGTCAGGCGGTGAAACTGCCGGGCGGGATCAACAGCGAGTTCAAGTTCGAGGCCCGCAACATCACCGGCCGGAAATTCCAGGAGTTTCAGGAACTGGACGGCAACAAGGTGTTCTATAACCGGTATAAGATCGGCACGACCATAGCCGCCTCACTGACGGTCGCTTTCTAGGCGTAGTTCTTACTTCGCTCCCAAGGCATCGAACGGCCGATCCGCGTCTGGCGGGTCGGCCGTTCTGATTCTGGAACGATTCGCCTGCGCAACCGGTTCATGGTAAAGGCTCCGCTCCATCGGTCATGACCATGGAGTGCGCGGAGGCGGCGGCGCGTGAAACGGGAAGTCGAACTGAAGCTGGAACTGGCGCCTGACGCGGCGGACGCGTTCGGACTGTTGGCTTTTCTTCCGGCGGACAGCGACGTGGCGCATTTGCACGCGATCTATTTCGACACAGCCGATCGGGATCTGGCGGGGCGTGGGATGAGCCTTCGCATCCGGCGGGCGGACGGTGCACGGGTCCAGACGGTCAAGGATGACGGGAAAGGCGGGGCGGGGTTGTTCGCCCGAGCGGAGTGGGAAATGCCGGTCGCGGACGACGTGCCCGTTCTGGATGCGCGCACGCCGGTCGCCGCGCTGCTGGGGGAGGCAGTGCATGCCATCGAACCGGCCTTTCATGTCGATGTCGAACGGCGCAGATGGATCGTCGAGCAGGATGGGGCTGTCATCGAACTGGTGCTCGACCGGGGGCAGGCCAGCGCGGGGGACCGGCAGGCGGCGATTTGTGAGGTCGAGCTGGAATTGAAATCGGGCGCGCCGGATGCCCTCTTCCTCCTGGCGCGGCGGATCGATGCCGAAATTCCGGTGCGGCCCGGCGTGCTGACCAAGGCCGAAAGAGGATATCGGCTGCGCGATGCGGTCGCCGCCTCCGTCAAGGCGGAGCCGGTGGCGCTGGACCCATCGATGACGGCGGAGGAGGCATTTTCACGGATCGCCGGAAGCTGTCTGCGCCATTATCGGCTGAACGAGGCGCTGCTGCTCGATCATTATGACGCCAGGGCGCTGCATCAGGCGCGGGTGGCGGTCCGGCGTCTGCGGTCGGCCCTTTGGCTGTTCAGGCCGATGCTGGAGGAGGCGGACGTTGCGCGCTTTCAGGGCGAGTTGAAATGGTTGGCGGCCATGCTGGGCGAGGCGCGCAATCTGGATGTCCTGGCGGATCGGGCGGAGGAGGGCGATCTGCGCGACCGGCTGGATGCCGCGCGGACAGAAGCGCATGGCCGGGTCAGGCAATGGCTTGAATCGGCGCGGGTGCGGACGTTGCTGATCGATCTGGTCGAATGGCTGACATTGGGGATGGGACAGGCTGAGGGCGAGCGCGCTGAGCCGGCCGTGGACTTCGCCGCGCGCCGGTTGCAGCGGCTGCACAAGCGGATCGCGAAGCAGGGCGCGCATCTTGCGAAGCTGACCGACGAGGCGCGTCATGAAGTGCGCAAGGATGCGAAGAAGCTGCGATATGCCTCCGAATTTTTCGCCGGGCTATTCGCGGGTAGGAGACAGCGGCGGCGGCAGGCGAAGTTCATCGCTGCGTTGGAGGAGGTGCAGACAGGTCTGGGCGAACTGAACGATCTGGTCGCAGCGCCGGGGCTGTTGGCGCATTATGGGCTGAACGGCGAGCACGGGATGCAGGCCCGGCCGAAGAAGAAGCGCAAGCTGATTGCCGAGGCGGCCGACGCTCATGAGCAATTGGTGGAGGCTCCGCGTTTCTGGCGCTGAATTCAGGTCCAGCGCCGTTCGCGATACCATTTGGTGATGACATGCTTGACGCCGCTGCGGACCTTCATGCCGTGATGAATGCTGGCGGAATTATATTCGCCCGGACCTAGCCGGTTGTTCCAGGCGAGCAGCTTGCCGGTTTCGGGCTGCACCGTCTTGCCGATCTTGACGAAGCGGGTTGCGCCGCCTGCCGCCGGTTCATTGAGATAGACCATCAGCGTCCAGGTGCGGTTGCCCGCGACCGTGCAAAAGCGTTCGAAATCGGAGCCTTTTGGTTCGAAATAGTCGGTATGCGCCTTGAATTCCTGGCCCACGGCATAGCGCTGGCCCTGGATCGGTTCGCCATGCGCGGGATCGATGCCTGCAAAGGCCGCCAGTTTCGCGTCGATCGTCGCGACGAACGGATCGGCGGCGTCCAGGTCGCATGTCTCGCTGGTGCGGAAATATCCGTCGCCATTGGCGTCCGCGATAGTGGAAGGGCGCCTGTGAGCGTCGATCCGTTCGATCAGCTTCGCGCATTCCTCCGCCGAGAGGAAATTGCGCTGAATGAACAGGGTGAGATCGCGGTTGGGGACGCGCTGGACGCGGGGATGGGCGGCGATCCAGGCCGGATCGGCGTCCGGGGCGGATGGAGGGGGGCTGTTGGCCATCATGGGTCCAGGATGCGGAAACTGCGCCCGTTGCTATCGCTGGCCGCGCGAAATGCAAGCACCGTCGTTTCCGGCGTTGCGATTGTCATTAAAGCGTCACAATAGTGTCATCCGGCAGTAAAACCAATTTTCTAGCAGGCGCAGATATCAAGGGGGATGAACGACGCGCATGCGTGTGGCTTTTGGCGACAATATCCGGACTATGAGCGGGCGGCTGCGGCCCATCGACTGGTTGTCGCTGGTCGAGAAGCTGCTGCTGGGTTTTCTGGCGTTGCAATGTGCGGCGCTGGTCTGGGCGGTGCTGACGCCCGCCGGCAGCTTCGGCCCGTGGGAAGGGCGTCAGGCGCGCTTCCTGTCCGTCGCGGAGCGGCAGGCGCTGTTTTCTGGCTTCGACCCTTTTTATCGCGGCGGCCCGCAGCAGGCCGGCGGGGGCGTCGTGACCTCTCTGGCGCTGACGGTTTACGGCATTCGGTTGAACGAAGGGTCCGGGCTGGGTTCGGCCATCGTCGCCGGGCCGGACGGGGTGCAGAACAGCTTTGCCGTGGGCGAGGAGATCATGCCCGGAGTGGTGCTGAAGGCCGTGGCCTTCGATCATATCACCATCGATCGCGGCGGGGCGGAGGAGCAGGTGTTCCTCGACCAGTCGCAGCCCGCGCCGACCGCCATACCGGACGGTGGAGCGCCCGCGGGCTCGCTGCCCTCGGCGGTGGTGGGGATGGACAATCCGACCGCCGACATATTGAAGCGCGACGTCGGCTACACCCCCCGGATGCAGAATGGGCGCGTCACCGGCCTTATCCTGACCGCCAAGGGGCCGGGTTTCCAGCAGGCCGGTTTCCAGCCCGGCGACATCGTCACCCAGGTCGACGGCCAGCCGGTCGGATCGGTGAGCGATCTTCAGGCGTTGCA
The DNA here is from genome assembly GCF_012927365.1 of Sphingobium sp. TB-6. Taxonomy (NCBI): domain Bacteria; kingdom Pseudomonadati; phylum Pseudomonadota; class Alphaproteobacteria; order Sphingomonadales; family Sphingobiaceae; genus Sphingobium; species Sphingobium sp. TB-6. Next base: position 23,546 of record NZ_JABBGL010000009.1, read on the forward strand.
AGGCAAGATCATGCCGGGCGCGCGTATTTCCCTGACGGTGGAGCGCGGCGCTGCCACGTCTTCGGTCAATCTGACACTGCAAGGCCAATGACCAGAAAATTGCTTCTTTCCGCCGCCATGGCCCTCGCTCTGGCGGCTCCCATCGCATCGCCGGTCATGGCGCAGCAGACGCTGAACGTGCGCGATGCCGATATCCGGGCCTTCATCCAGGACGCGGCGCGGGTGACGGGGCGGACCTTCATCATCGACAATCGCGTGGCGGGGAAGGTGTCGGTCGTGACTGATCGGCCCCTGTCGCGGTCCGAATATTTCGAGATTTTCCTGTCGACCTTGCGCGCCAATGGGCTGGTGGCGGTTCCGGCGCCGGGCGGAGCCTATCGGATTCAGTCGGCGGATGGCGCGGCGGGACAGCCTAGCGCCGTCGGGCGGGCGGCCAATCGAAACCAGTTCGTGACGGAGGTGTTCCGGTTACGCTCCATCGATGCGGCGAGCGCGCTGGAAACGCTGCGGCCGCTGGTCAGCAAGGACGGATCGGTGACCGCGAACCGGGCCGGAAACAGCGTGGTCGTGGCGGATTATGCCGACAATATTGGACGTATCCGGCAGGTGATTGCGCGGATCGACCGGGATACGGCCTCGACCACCACGGTCGTGCTGAAAAATGCCGGGGCGCGGGAAATTGCGACCTCTTTGCAGGCTCTGGTGATGACGGGTGGAGAGGGGGCGGCGAAGCCCGCGACCATCGTGCCGATCGATAGCAGCAATGCCGTCGCGATCCGGGGCGACGCCGGGACGGTAGCGCGGCTGGCGCAGATGGCGCGGGAGCTTGACCGGCAGGCGGCAAGCGGGACCGAGATCCGGGTTTATTGGCTGGAACATGCCGATGCCGAAAAGCTTTTGCCGGTGTTGCAGCAGCTTGTCGGGCAATCGACCAGTTCGGCGGTGATGTCTTCAACGCCGGCGGCGGGAGGGGCGCCTTCGGCAGTGCCCGCTGCCGCTTCGTCGGTGGTGGCGAGTGCAGGTGGGGCTGGCGGGAGCGGAATTTCAACCCGTGGCCCAGCGATCGTGACGCGCTATGAGGGCGCCAATGCGATCATCGTCGCCGCCAATAGCGACGTGCAGCGGATGCTGGGCGAGACGATCCGCCAGATCGACACGCGGCGCGAGCAAGTGCTGGTGGAGGCGATCATCGTCGAGATCAGTGATGCCGCCGCCAAGAAGCTGGGCGTGCAATTCCTGATCGGCAGCACCAAGACGGGCTTTGCTGCGACCAATTATTCCAATGCCTCGCCCAATATCCTGACGCTGGCGGGAGCGATTGCGGCCGACAGGCTGGGCGAGACGACGACGACCGTCGTGGCGCCGGACGGTACCCGGACGGAGACGAGGACGCGGGAAAATGGCGACCTTGCCAATACGCTGCAACAGGCGGCGGTCGACAGCCTGATGAATGCGACGGGCGGCTTTGGCGGGGTAGCGACCTCGCTGGGCAGGAACGGGATTTTCGGGGCGATCATCAATGCGGTGAAATCCGATACCGACAGCAATATCCTGTCCACGCCTTCGGTGATGACGCTGGATAACCAGAAGGCGTCCATCCTGGTCGGCCAGCAGGTGCCGGTCACGACGGGCGAGGCGCTTTCCCAGAATTTCGACAACCAGTTCCGCACCGTCCAGCGGCAGGATGTCGGCATCAAGCTGGAGGTGAAGCCCCAGATCAACACCGGCGGCGCGATCAAGCTGTTTCTGAAGCAGGAAGTGTCGAGCGTCGCCGGGCCGGTTTCCAACGGCAACAGCGACCTCATCATCAACAAGCGCGAGATCGAGACGACCGTGACGGTCGATGATGGCGAGATATTGGCGCTGGGCGGCCTGCTGGACGACAATGAGCGCAAGACGATCGAGCGGATTCCGCTGCTGAGCGACATTCCCGGCATTGGCGAGCTGTTCAAGTCGCGCAGCAAGAGCCGGACGAAGACGAACCTCATGGTCTTCATCCGGCCTACCATATTGCGCTCCAAGGAAGACGCGCAAAAGCTGACGCAGCAGCGCTACGGCTATATTCGCGGCATGCAGTTGCAGCGCAATCCGGATCAGGAGCCGAGCATCGATGAGCTGGTGCGCGACTATATGGGCGCGACGCCGCCCGCCGCCACGCCGCAACCGGGCGATGCGGTGGTGCAGCCGCCGGCCGAAATCATCGAGCCGACCGCCCGCCAATCGAGCGGCGTCGTGCGTCCGCTCGAACGCCCTGCAGGCGGAGAGAAACGGTGATTGAAGCAGCCGGACAAGAGCCTGATCCCATTCCCCCGCATATGGCGCCGCGTGCGGTCGACATACCCTATGTCTTTGCGCGCAAGCATGGCGTCGTCATGCTGCCGCTGGAGGGAGAACGGCTGACCATCGCGGTACGCGAGGGCAGCGATCCGCGCGTGCTGCTGGAAGTGCGGCGGCATCTGGCGCGCAGCTTCGATGTCCGTTTCGTAGATGCGCCGCAATTCGACCGGCATCTGTCGGATCATTATGCGATGGAGGGCAGCGCCGCCGCCATGGCGGGTTCGCTCGATGTGGGAGCGGATGAACTGGACATTCTCGCCGCCGATATTCCGACCGCCGACGATCTGCTCGACAGCGCCGACGATGCGCCCGCGATTCGCCTGATCAACGGTATCATTGCCGAGGCGGCGCGGCAGGGCGTGTCGGATATTCATATCGAGCCCTATGAGACGGGCCTGATCGTGCGGATGCGCGTCGATGGAGTGTTGCGTGAGACGCTGCGCATGCCGCCGCATGTCGCGCCGGTCGTCGTCAGCCGCATCAAGGTCATGGCGCGGCTCGATATTGCCGAGCGGCGCGTGCCGCAGGATGGGCGGATCGGGCTGACCCTGGGCGGCAAACTGCTCGACGTGCGCGTGTCGACATTGCCGAGCCGGGCGGGAGAGCGGGTGGTGTTGCGCATTCTCGACAAGGAGAATGCGGGCATGAACCTTGACCTGCTGGGCATGACGGGCGCTCCGGACCGGATTTTCCGGGAAGGTTTGCAGGAGCCCAATGGCATCATTCTCGTCACCGGGCCTACGGGGTCGGGCAAGACGACGACGCTTTATGCAGGGCTGCGGCAGCTCAATGACGGGACGCGCAATATCCTGACCGTCGAGGATCCGGTCGAATATGCGATCGAGGGCGTCGGGCAGACACAGGTGAATGCCAAGGTCGGGCTGACCTTCGCGGCAGGGTTGCGGGCGATTTTGCGGCAGGATCCCGATGTGGTGATGGTGGGCGAAATCCGCGATCGCGAGACGGCGGAGATCGCCGTGCAGGCTTCGCTGACGGGACATCTGGTGCTTTCGACCGTGCATACCAACGATGCCGTGGGCGCGATCACCCGGATGCGCGACATGCGGGTGGAACCGTTTCTGCTGGCCTCGACCCTGCGCGCGGTCATTGCGCAGCGGCTGGTGCGGCGGCTCTGTCAGCATTGCCGGGAGCCGGTGCAGGCGGACAAGTCGGCCAGCGCTTTGCTGGGCTTCGATCCCGGCACGATCATCTACCGGGCGCGTGGGTGTGAGGAGTGCAATGGCTCCGGGTACAAAGGCCGGATCGGCGTGTTCGAGGCGATCCGGGTGGATGATACCATCCGGCGGCTGATCAATGACGGCGGCGATGAATCGCTGATCGCGCGCCATGCTTTCCTGAATGCGCCCAATCTGGGATCGGCGGCGCGGGCTTTGGTGCGCGACGGGCAGACCACGGCGGAGGAGGCCATCCGTGTGTCGCGGCGCGATGCGGCGGAGGCGGAAACCATCGCTGATGGCTGAGTTCGATTATATTGCGATCGACCCCGCGGGGAAGGAGCGCTTGGGGCGGGTCAAGGCCGACACGATGGATGATGCCCGTGCCCGGCTGGATGCGCGCAAGCTGTTCATCGTCCGGATTGAGCCGGGAGCAGTCGAGCGGGCGCGCAAGCGGACGGGGTTGTCGCTGCGATCGCCGCGCCTGTCGGCCAAGGAACTGACGCTCTTCACGAGGCAGCTTTCGACGCTGATCCAGGTCAGCCCGCTGGAGGAAGCGCTGCGCACCATCGGGCGGCAGAGCGAGCAGGCGCATGTGCGCGCCATCGTCGCCAAGGTGCATTCGGGCGTGCTGGAAGGGCGACGGCTGGCGGATGCGCTGGGCGCGGAACCAAAAAGCTTTCCGCCGCTCTATCGCGCGATGGTTTCGGCGGGTGAAAGTTCAGGCAGCCTGCCGACGATCATGGAGCGGTTGTCGGATTTGATGGAACGGCAGGCGGTGATCCGGTCCAAGGTGCTGACCGCCATTGCCTATCCCAGCGTGCTGGCGGCCTTTGCGGTATGCGTGGTCGCGGCGCTGATGATCTTCGTCGTGCCCAAGGTGGTTGAGCAGTTCGATACGGTCGGGCAGCAATTGCCGTTGCTGACGCGGATGGTGATGGGGATTTCGGCCTTTCTTGCCGGTTACTGGTGGCTGTTGCTGATCCTGACCGGGTTGGCGGGTTTGGGCTTCTGGCGGGCGTTGAAGGTCGAGAATTTTCGCTATCGCTTTGATTCCATGCTGCTGCGTCTGCCGCTGTTGGGGCGGCTGATCCGGGATCTTCACGCGGCGCGGATGGCGCGGACGCTCTCGACCATGGTCGCCAGTCGCTTGCCGCTGATGGAGGGGCTGTCGCTGACCACCCAGACCGTCCACAACAGGGTGCTGCGTCAGGCTTCGGAGGAGATTGTCGAGGCCATTCGCGGCGGTGGCAGCCTGTCAGCGGCTTTGCGGCGAGGGGGGGTGTTTCCGCCGCTGCTGGTCTATCTGGCGGCGAGCGGGGAGAGCGCGGGGCGGCTGGATACCATGCTGGAGCGGGCGGCGGATTATCTGGAGCGGGAATTCGACAGCTTCACCTCCACCGCGCTCGCCCTGCTGGAGCCGGTCATCATCATTTTGATGGGCGGAATCGTCGCCGTCATCATCCTGTCCATCCTGCTGCCCATCCTGCAATTGCAGAGCCTTACCGGGGCCTGAAGGAGTGTTTATGCGTAAATTCCTCTCTCTCCGTCATTCCCGCCTTCGCGGGGATGACGAAAATGATGGAGAAAGTGGCTTCACCCTTGTCGAACTGATGGTCGTCATCGTCATCATCGGCCTGTTGGCGACGATCGTGGCGATCAACGTCATCCCGGCGACCGATACGGCGCGGGTCGAGAAGGCCAAGGCCGACATCGCCACCATCGAGCAGGCGCTGGAGCAATATCGGCTGGATAATCTGACCTATCCGGCGGGGACCGATGGCTTGCCGGCGTTGATCAGCCCGCCCGCTTCACTCGCCCAGCCGCAGCGTTACCGGCGCGGAGGCTATATCAAGAAGCTGCCGAACGATCCCTGGGGCCGCCCCTATATTTATGCGGTGCCGGGGCGGAAGGGCGCGTTCGACATCAGTTCGCTGGGCGCGGATGGCCAGCCAGGCGGCGAGAATGAGAATGCCGACATCTATTCCAGCGAGCTTTGATCGCTCGCCGTCAGGATTGAAGTCCTTGAGGCGATCCGCCGAACACGGCTTCGGGCCTTTGAGACGTTCCGCCGAACACGGCTTCGAGTCTTTGAGACGCTTCGCCGAACACGGCTTCACGTTGATCGAGCTGATGGTCGTACTGACGATCATCGGCTTCATTTCGGCTGCGGTCGTGCTCGCCATGCCCGATCCGCGTGGCCGGGTGATCGAGGATGCCGACCGCTTCGCCGCGCGTGTTGCCGCCGCGCGCGACGAAGCGGTCGTCACTGCGCGCCCTATGGGGGTGTGGGTTTCGGCTTCGGGTTATGGTTTCCAGCGCCGCGATGGCGCGCAATGGGTGCCGCTGGAGGACAAACCCTTCGTCACCGCCAACTGGAAAGCGGGAACGCGGGCTCTGGTCGGCAAGGATGGGCGACAACAGATCGGTTTTGACGGCACGGGCCTGCCGACCGATCCGATGACGGTGACGTTGGCGCGTGATGGCGAGCGGGTATCGGTGACGGTCGATATGGCCGGGAAGGTGGCTGTCGGTGGGTAAGCGCGCCAACGGCTTTACGCTTCTGGAGATGCTCGTCGCGCTGGCGGTGTTCAGCCTTGCCGCGCTGGCGCTGGTGCGCTTGCAGGGGGTGACGCTCCACACGGCGGCGGACCTCGACAGCAAGGCCATGGGGCAGATCGTTGCCCGCAATCTGATGGTCGAGTTGCAGACCGATCCCGCGCCGCCTTCGCTCGGCAGCGAGGAGGGCGAGGTCGACAATGGCGGGCGGCGCTGGCACTGGACGCGTGAGGTCAAGGTGACCGATGACAAGCGGCTGTTGCAGGTTAATCTGGCGGTAGATGGGCAGGCGGGATCCTCGCCGGTCGTGCTGAGTTTTGTGCGGGTGGTGCAGTGATGCGCACATTCGCTCATGATGGGGCTGGCTTTACGCTGATCGAACTGCTGGTTGCGCTCATGATCTTCGCCATGTTGGCGGCGGCGGGCGTGCTGCTGCTCGGCAACAGCGTGTCGGCGCAGGCGCAGATCAAGCTGCGACTGGACGATATGGCGGCGGTGCAGCGGGCGGGCGGCGCTCTGGCCGCCGATCTGGGGCAGGCGGTGCCACGCATCAGCCGCACCGAGGCGGGGACGCTCGCGCCAGCCTTCTGGTCGCATCGGGAGGGCGAGAGCGTCCCCCTGCTTCAATTCGTGCGCGGTGGCTGGGACAATCTGGGCGATCTGCCGCGCCCTTCCTTGCAGAAGGTCGAATATTGGGTGCGGCAAGGGCGGCTGGAGCGGCGGACCTATGCGCAGGTCGATGGCGCGGCGGGAGATGAACCGGCGGCGCTGCTGGATCATGTCGAAAATGTCGCGCTGCGCTTTCGCGATGCCAAGGGCGATTGGCGAGACGATTGGGCGCCGACCCAGCCCGACCTGATGCCGCGCGCCGTGGAGATGATGGTGACGCGGACGGGCGAGCCGCCGGTGACTTTGCGCTTTCTGGTCGGGCCGGGTCCGGTGGAGAAGCTGGAAGGGGAGGCCGTCGGTGGCTGATCCCCGGAAAGCGAGCGAGCGCGGCGTGGCGTTGCTGACGGTGCTGCTGCTGGTGGCGGTGATGGCGGTGGTCGCAGCGACCGCGCTGGAGCGGCTGGCGCTGGCGACGCGGATGACGGGCAATGGCGGCGCGGTCGATCAGGCGCGCGCCTTTGCCGATGCCGGAGCGGAGATTGCGCGCCTGCGGATCGGTGATCTGGTGGCGGCCAATCCGGGCAAGACGACGCTGGCCGGGAACTGGATGGGGACGCCTCAGGCGATCGCCGTGCCGGGTGGGATGGCGACGGCGCGGGTGACGGACGGCGGCAATTGCTTCAACCTCAACAGCGTGGTCGCTGGCGAGAATGAGGCCGATCTGAAGGTCCGGCCCGTGGGGGTGTCGCAGTTCCAGGCGCTTTTGCAGGCGCTGGGCGTGGATGCGCGGCAGGCGCAGGTGGCGGCGGCTTCGCTGGCCGACTGGATCGATACCGACAGCGTGCCCCAGCCGGGCGGGGCGGAGGATGAGACCTATGCGCGGGCGGCGCGGCCCTATCGCACGGCGAACCGCTTCATGGTCGATCCCAGCGAGTTACGGGCGGTGAACGGGGTGACGCCAGCGATCTACGATCTGGCGCGGCCCTGGGTGTGCGCGCTGCCGACGGCGGATTTGTCGCCTATCAATATCAACACCTTGCTGCCCAATCAGGCGCCGCTCTTCGCCATGCTGATGCAGGGACAGCTCAGCGTCCCGCAGGCGCGGCAATTGCTGGCGCAGAGGCCTGCGGAGGGATACGGCAGTACGGTGGCGTTCTGGGCCGTGCCCGCGCTGGCAGGGTTGAGCCCGCTGGAAGAAGTGGCGAACCAGGTCAAATTGACGACGGGATTTTTCGGAGTGGAAGTGTCGGTGGATGTTGGGGGGACGCAGGTGGTCGAACGGGCGCTGATCGATGCGCGGCAAAGTCCGGCTACGCTGATACGCCGCAATTGGGGGGCCGGCGCGTGAACCAGGCCGAAGGATTGATCGTGACGCTGGCCGGGGAGCCGGGGGGCGCGCCGCTGTGGATGCGGGTAGCGAACGGCGCCGTGGTGCAGACAGGCGAGGGAGCGAACTGGCTGGCGGCCTGCGGGCTGGCGGCGCTGCCGGACGACATGACGGTGATGCTGGTGCCGCCGGCCGCGTTGGTGACGCTGCATGAAGGGCATTATCCCGATCTGCCTGTGCGGCAGGGACGGGCGGCGGCGCGGCTGGCGGCATTGGCGAAGGGGATCGTGCCCTCCGATCAGCTTTTCGCGGCCGCCAATGAGAATGACGATCCGGCAAGGCCGCATCTGGTCGCCGTAGCGGCGCGGGCCGATATGCAGCATTGGCTGCTCTGGGCGCAGCATCATGGGCTGGACCCCGATATCATCGTCCCTGCGCCGCTGCTGCTGCCGGAGTCGCAGCATGGCTTCCTGCGCGGGATCATTGGCGGCGCGCCGGTGCTGCGCGGTATGGATATGGCACTGGCCGGCGATCTGGCGCTGCCGGAGCTGATCGGTGATGCGGTGGTGCGGGATGTGCCGCATGAGCAGATCGATGCGCGGGCGATTGCTGCGCTGCACGCGCCGCCGCTGGACCTGAGGCAGGGTGATTTCGCGAAAAGGGTGCGCCGGTCGTTCGACAAGCGGACGCTGGCACGGATCGTGCTGTGGAGCGGGTTGATCCTTCTGGTAAGCCTGTTGATCGCGCTGGTTGGCCTGACGAAGCAGCATTTCGCGGCGAGCGGGCTGGATGCGGAAAGCCTGGCGCTGGCGCGGCAGGTGGTGCCCGGCGCGACCGAACTGATTCAGGCGGAGGCCGAGATGGACCGCCAGCTCGCCGCTCGCGGCGCGGGAGGCTATGCCTTCACCGCGCCGGTCGCGGCGGTGCTGAACGCGATGCAGGATGTGCCGGGGGTGTCGCTCACTGCTCTGTCCCGTGATCCGGACGGCATGGTCCGGGCGACGCTAGCGGCGGCGAAGATGGATGACATCAACAGCGTGTTGCTGGCTTTGCAGGCGGCGGGCTTCACGATCACGGCGACGCCGTCGCAAGACCCCGGCGGGCGAATGCTGGCTGACATTACGGTGCGATCATGATGGAACGTCTGAAAGTGCTCTGGGGCGAGCGATCCCCGCGCGAGCAGTGGATGCTGGGCGTGATGTTCGGGTTGCTGGCGGTGGTGATCCTGTGGCTGGGGGTGTTTCTTCCGCTCGATGCGGCGCAGCGTTCGGCCCGTGATGCGCTGCGCGAGGCGACTGATCGCAACGCGGTGATCCGGGCCAGGGTGAAGCTGTTGAAATCCTTGCCGCGTGCAGCCGGAATCGCGGATACGGGCGTGCCGCTGGATCAGTTCATCGGGCAGAGCGCGGGCGAGGCCGGGCTGACGCTGGAACGCGCGCAGGCGCAGGGGGCGGATCGGCTGGACATGGCGATCGCTTCGGTGCGCCCGGTGGCGCTGTTTTCCTGGCTGGCAGCGCTGGAGGCGCAGGGCGTGAGGGTCGAAACGATGAGCGCGCGGCCATCACCGACGGCGGGCAGCGTGTCGGTGCAGGCGGTGCTGGTGCGGGGCGGCGGGCAATGATGGGTTTGTCGCTCTCGCGCCGGATACGCATGGCTTTAATCCTGCTCTTTGCCCTGGGCTTCATCCTTTTCCTGCCGATGCGGATTGCGCTTGGCATGGCCGGGCTGGAGCGATTGGGCGTCGCTGCGCGGGAAGTGCAGGGTACGGTGTGGAGCGGCGGGATCGACCGGCTGATGTTGGGGACGACTTCGCTGGGTTCGGTTCATGCCGGCTTGTCGCCTGTTTCCTTGCTGGTTGGACGGGCCCGGTTCGATATCTGGCGGCGCAACGGCGCGGCTGATGATGTGGCGGGCGCACTGACGGTCGGCTTGGGGCGGATCGGCATCGATGACATGACGGGCGCGGTGCCGCTGGGACGGACATTCGCGCCGCTGCCGGTGAACAGCTTCGTCATGGAAGATGTGTCGGCCTGGTTTTCCGGCGATCGTTGCGGCCATGCGGAGGGGCGGGTGCGAGCGCAGATGGCGGGGCAATTTCCGGGGCTTAATCTGTCGCAGGGTCTTTCGGGCGTGGTGAGTTGCGATGGCGATGCGCTCCTGCTGCCATTGGTGAGCCAGTCGGGGTTGGAGAAGGTCAATCTGCGCATCTGGCGCTCCGGCCGCTATGTGGCGGAAATGCGGGTGGAGACGGCGGACACGACCTTGGGAGACGCTCTGGCCAAGGCAGGTTTTGTCGAAGGCGGCGGCGTGCGCGTGCTGAAGGTCGAAGGGACGCTGTGATCCAGGCCTTTCCCGCCCTGCTGGGCGGCATTGCGGGAGCCATTGCCGGGAGCTTCCTGGCCACGCTCATCCTGCGCTGGCCGCGGGGCCGCGGGATCACGCATGGCCGGTCGGCCTGCGACGAGTGCGGGCGGGTCTTGGGTGTGATCGACCTTGTTCCCATGGTGAGCGCGCTCGTGCAGCGGGGGCGCTGCCGGACCTGCGGCGCGCCGATCGATCCGCTGCATGGGCGGGTGGAGGCGGGGTGCGCGATCATCGGTGCGCTTGCCCTGGGCTTTTCGCCTGAGCTTGGCGGGATGGGATGGGCGTTGCTCGGCTGGCTGTTGCTGACGCTGGCGGTGCTGGACAAGCGGCATTTCTGGCTGCCCGATGCGCTGACCTTGCCGCTGGCGTTTCTGGGCTTCACCATCGGGCTTTGGACCACCGGGGCGACGATGGGGGATAGGGCGATTGGCGCTATGGTCGGTTATCTGGCGCTGTTGCTCGTCGCGCTTGGCTATCGGCGGTTGCGGGGGCGTGAAGGGCTGGGGTTGGGAGACGCCAAGCTGCTGGGCGCGCTGGGCGCCTGGTTCGGTTGGCAGGCCTTGCCTTTCATTCTGTTGCTGGCGGCAAGTCTGGGGCTGCTGGCGGTCCTGGCGGCAATGGCGGTGGGCCGGACGGTCGATGGCGCAACGCGGGTACCTCTAGGGACTTTTCTGGCCGCAGCGGCCATTCCGGGCTGGTGGCTTTCGGTGCTGGCCACCGGGGCAGGAGCCTGACCCGCGCAGAGAATTTTCATGATGCGGTGAAACCCCGTTGACCCATAAGCCTGCTCTGCTTATAGCGCCGCCTCACCGCAGGGCGCCGCCCGGCGGGATGCCCATGGGGCGGAGTAGCTCAGCTGGTTAGAGCAGCGGAATCATAATCCGCGTGTCGGGGGTTCAAGTCCCTCCTCCGCTACCATTCCTTTCCCCACCTCGAACGATGTTTTTTTGGCAGATTTCCGCCGGTTTGAGGTGGTGAAGCAGTCACGAATCGCACAAGCAGGCCGCTTGCCGACTTGGACAAATTTGGTCAGTCTGAACCAGATTTGGACGCCTGTTGTGTCATTATTTGTGTTATCGTTTTATCGCCTCGCATTGCCGAGGTTACGATGGCTTTGTGTCATCGTCAGTGGCACCGGCCGAAAAGTCTGGCAATTTCGCCGCCGGGTCGCGAAGTCTGGCGTGGTTATCACCCTGAAGCTCGGAGCGTTTCCGGCCCACTCGATTGCTGCGGCGCGGCAATGGGCTTCAGGCCTGAACGACGCGATTGAGCGTGGAGACGACCCTCGTGTCGGTATCCGAAGCGAAAAGGCGAAGGGGATCACCGTCAACGACGCTCACACCCTATATATTGCGACCATGAAGGAGGGTGAGCGTAAGATCCTTGCTGTGACGCTTCAAAGACTTCTACATGAAAGTCAAAGATGCAGATTTATCCTGTTTTTTCGTAACGTAGGACTCGAGAACTTCACCCTCGTGATCTACGGCGCGCCAAAGATAGACCATCTCTCCGTTCAGCTTGACGTACATTTCGTCGAGGTTCCAACGCCAATACCGGAAACCACGCATGCGACCGATACGCCGTCGCCGGATGTCCGCTGCGAACATCGGTTCGAACCTGTTCCACCACAGTCGCGCCGTCTCGTGGCAGATATCGTAGCCGCGCTCGAATATCAGGTCTTCGACGTTCCGCAGTGACAGCGGATATCGCACGTAAAGCATCACGACCATGCGGATGATGTCGGGTGATGAGTGGAAGTATCGAAACGGATTATCGGCTTCGCTCATGCCGACCGGCCAGCACGTCGTCCCTCACCAGCCATCCCTTTGACACTGCCCTTTTCAGAGACCGCGCTTTCGCGGAGCGGCATGCTGTATCCGCTGCTGCTGCCTGAGATTTCGGGTTCGAGCCTCCGCTCGTCCATTAGCGGATAACCTGGCAATCCCCGAACGCGACCTGGGGTCGCGGGCGAGGCGCTCGGTTAGCTGCAGCCGGTGAGCGTTTTTGCACGCGGTACTTCAGGCAATTAGTGTTAAAAATCCTCTTGACGGACCAAGCACGCACTTCATTCGCTCCCGTCTCCCTGTACTTAATCGTCGGCGTCGACCTCGGTGGACGGCTGGTTGCGGTGCTCTTCCTGCGGGACCTGGGCCGCATGAACCCGCCACGCGTCCGTTGGCGAGCCGCAAAGATACTGGAAGCTGGGAATGGCGACGGAAGGCATGGTCCTCGGGCTGATCACGGACGAGTCGGTCGCGATGATGAGCCGATGCATCGGATTCCCCAATCCGACCCTGCGTCCCGGGTGGCTGAACAAGCCTCATAACATCTATGCTTCCTACGGCGCATTCCGGCGATTCGCAATCCACGGCGGAAGCGACAATCCGTTCTTCATCGACGAGGATTACCCAAAGGGGACGCGCTGGGGCGAGAGCATCGCGCCACTCGGCTTTGAAGGCACGATGGGCCTCAAGCGGCCCAAGAAGATGGAGCCGGATTTCGAGCGCGAGGTGCGGGGCGCCTTGCGCGGCGTTCGGCTTTTCCATTCCGGCGGTGAGAACTTCGCGGCGCGCGAGCTTCGCGCCGGGGCCGTGCTCACCGTGGACAGCGGACAGAGTTTGTGAATTGTAAGCATTGCTAGTGACCGGAACTGGGCGACAGCACTACGGGAATCATTCTGCCATGCCCGTGCGGCTGCGGTTAGAAATCACGAAGCGCGAGTTGCACGACAGGTCTTGATCAGTGAAGGAAGTGTCTAAATGCCCCCTACCGACATGCTGCTTCGCAATAAATTGAGCGGCAGCGAGCCGATGATCGACATTCTGGCTGACTTCGCCTTCGATCTTTCGCTCGACGCCGTCCCTCAGACTGTGGCGCACCAGGCCCCGCTTTCCATCCTCGACACTGTGGGCTGCATCGTTTCCGGCTCTCGCAACGAAGACGCCGCACGCCTCGCTGATGTTGAGATCAGATCAGGTAGGGCGGGGGCCGCTCGGGTGGTCGGACGGCGCGAGCGCCTGACTGCCGAGGCCGCTTGCCGGATCAACGCATTCTCGGGCGATATTTTCGAGCTTAATGACCTTACTGGCGGCCATTCCGGCATCGCCGTAGTGCCTGCCGCGTTAGCGCTTGCGCAAGAGGAGGAGGTAAGTGGCCGGATTCTGCTAGAGGCCGTGATCAGTGGAGTCGAGTGCATCGCCCGATTGAGCAAGGCTATTGAGGGCCGGACCGATGCCTTCCGATCTGGGACCGTCGGGCTGGGTGTGATGTACACGCTCGGTGCGGCGGCTGCGTCTGCCAAAATCCTTGGGTTGGATCGCGAGGAGACGCGGCAGGCGCTGCGTATCGGCGCCGCAATGGGTCCTTGGTGTCCGACTGAGATACATTTCCGAGAGGGAGGGACGGTAAAGCCCCTCTTTTTCGGTTCAATGCCAGGTAGCACCGGTATCACCGCTGCGCGGTATGCACAGGCGGGCATGACAGGGCCAGCCGGAATACTGGACAGCGATATGGGTTTTCTCACGACTATCGCACCGAGCTGGGATCCGACAGCCGTGCGGGGGGACTTGGGCTGGTTCTTGGCCAACCCGAGGCGCAAGCTCCATGCCTGCTGTGGGCGGATCCATTCGGCGATAGACATTGCCATCGAGATGCGGTTCGCCGGAGCGCCGTTTCATCAGGCCCGGCGCGTGCAAGTCTCAGTCGGCCCACAAAGTTTCCCGCTGATCTCGAAGGGGGGGCGGCTGCCCTCTTCGCCGAACGAAGCTCGTTTCAACTTGGAGTATTGCGTCGCGCTTGCGATGCTTGGCGCTGATTTGATCACGCCCGAGGACAGCGAGAAGGTTGCGGCGCATCTCACCCGGAAGACGCTGAGGGAACTGATAGCCAAGATTGAAGTCGTTAGCGATCCCGATCGGGCCGGCTTTTACGACGCCCGGATCGCCATGATGGACCACGACGGGCGAGAGTATGTCGTCGAGGCTTCCGCGGCAAGAGGATCCTGCGAGAACCCGCTTTCCGATGATGATGTGATAGCTAAGTTCCGGCATCTCACTGTGCCACTATTGAGCGCGGAAGTGATCGATCGCTATATCCAACGAATGGGCCGGCTTTCCGATGCGGAGGAGGTGTCTTGGGTGATAGAAGAGGTTGCCGAGGTGTGAACCGGCAATAACTGAGGCTCGTGCTGCGGGACTATCGAGCCTATTCGTGCGCGCCCGACCAGCCCTCGCCAGAAACGCATTACTCGCCGCAGGGTGCTACAGGTAATCCTGAATCAACGTTCGAACTAAGAGAAGCGCCATGGAGAGTCGATTTATGGAAGATGCAGCACTTGATGTCCTGCCGGCGGAGGGCCTCGATGTCAGCGATCCGGCGATCTTCGCTCAGAACCTGCAGGGACCGATCTTCGAGCGCCTCCGGCGTGAGGATCCGGTGCATTATTGCTCTAAGAGTCCCTACGGACCCTACTGGTCGGTGACACGATACAAGGACATTGTTGAGGTTGACAGTAACCACGGTGTCTTCTCCTCTGCGGGAGCCACGTCTCTGGACGAAGTCCGGGCGAAGGGCGTGGGCGACGATGCCACGCCGATCGGCGGTTTCCTGAACATGGATCCGCCTGGTCACGATACGCAGCGAAAGATCGTCACGCCGGCATTGGCGCCGAGCAATCTCGTCAAGTTCCAGGATCTCATCCGCGCAAGGGCGCGAGGCGTGCTCGGCACATTGCCTATCGGCGAGGAGTTCGACTGGGCGAAGACTGTCTCGGTGGAGCTGACGATGTTGATGCTCGCCACGCTTCTCGGCTTCCCGTCGGAGGGACGGCTGCGGCTCAAGCGCTGGTCCGACATCATCGCTGGTGTGCCTGGCGACGGGGTGGTTGATTCCTGGGAGCAACGCGATCAGGAACTGAAAGAGATGGCGCGGACGTTCCTGATGCTCCGGGACGAGCGGAGGGCGCAGGAGCCTGCCTCCGACCTGATCTCCATCATGGCGCACTCGCCCGAAGGGCAGGCGCTGAGCGACATGGAGTTCGCATCCAACGTTTCCCTCCTGATCGTGGGCGGCAACGACACGACGCGCAACAGCATGTCGGCGACGGTGATGTCGTTCCACGACAATCCGGAAGAATGGGCGAAGCTCAAGGCTAATCCGGCCATGATCGATAGCGCCGTCTCAGAGATCATCCGCTGCCATACGCCCATCATGGCGCAGGGTCGGCGCGCCACGCAGGACTACGAACTCGGCGGCAAGACGATCCGCAAAGGTGACAAGGTCATGATGTGGTACATCTCGGGCAACCGGAAGGGATCGGGAAAAAGGTAATCTCGCCAACATGTTCCGATCGTGCGCTTTGTCGTGAGCGGCAGGATTTTTGGTGTCGCTTTGATTTGCCGCGCTGCCGTGTCGAGGGATTTAGGGATACGGGGCCGAAATTCACGATGGAAACGCGTCCGCTCTGACGGACTCAGCGAACCCGGTCCGATATGGAGCGTGCGGGAACCCATCGGCGGCGGCGAGATGATCCTGCCTTATCGCAGCAAATCGCTGAAATACTCGTCAACCGATTTGCCCCGGTCGTATTTGCTGATTTGCTTCAGCTCGATGATCAGGCGGACCTCATCGGATTCCAGCACATAGTCGGCATTCTTCAACCCTTTTGCGATTTGCGCGATATCCGTGACGCGGCGCCCGCCGCTGAAAGCAATGAAGTCATCGAAAACGGCCTCATAGGCATCGATCCTTCGTATCGAGGGATCGATTTCGAGAAGGCAGCGTAACGCGTTCACCATCCAAGCAGGTTATTGATCACATTGTTCTCGGGCAATTCTTTCCTGATTGGTGTCGGCTCTCTGGAGCAGAGCTGATTGCGGGATCATAATCCGCGTGTCGGGGGTTCAAGTTCCTCCTCCGCTACCATTTTCTTCTCATAAATCAGCCGCTTGCGACTTATTCGTTGCCTTGGCATCTGTTTGCGCTGCGAAAAATATGTGTAAGCCCCGTTAACCCGCTATTTTTTGGGCTTGCAATCCCTCGCGTGCGTTGCACTAATGTTGCAATGCACAACCAGCCTTGGGCTGAGGGAGGATCGACACTTTGCCCTTCCACGAAATGTTTGAGCCGGATGGTTCGATACGCCCCTGCTATGCGGAAGTGCAGAATTGGGTGGAGCGGACCGGCATTGCCGGGCTCAATCGTCGGATGGATGAGGCGGAGGCGATCTTCCGGCGCATCGGCATCACCTTCGCGGTCTATGGCGAGGGAGGCGATCCGGAACGGCTGATCCCCTTCGACCTGTTGCCGCGCATTTTCACCGGGCAGGAATGGCGCGTTCTGGACAAGGGCATCCGCCAGCGGGCGCGGGCGCTGAACGCCTTTCTGCATGACGTCTATCATCGCGGGGAGATTGTGAAGGCGGGGATCATGCCCGCCGACATCATCTACCAGAACAGCGCCTATCTGGCGGAAATGGCCGATTTCACCCCGCCGGGGAAGGTCTACAGCCATATCGTCGGCATCGATATCGTCCGCACCGGGCCGACAAGGTTCGAGGTGCTGGAGGATAATTGCCGTACCCCCTCCGGCGTGTCCTATATGCTGGAAAATCGCGAGATCATGACGCGCATGTTCCCCGAGCTGTTCGCGCAGGGAATTGTCGCGCCGGTCGACGATTATCCGGCGGAATTGCTCAAAAGCCTGAAGGAAGTCGCGCCGCCCGCTTGCAAGGGCGATCCGGTGGTGGTCGTGCTGACGCCGGGGTCGCTCAACAGCGCTTATTATGAGCATAGCTTCCTGGCCGACCTGATGGGCGTGGAACTGGTCGAGCCAGCCGATCTGTTTGTCGACAATGACCGGGTGTGGATGAAGACCACGCTTGGGCCGAAGGCGGTGGACGTCATCTACCGGCGCATCGATGACGAATATATCGATCCGCTGGTGTTTCGGCCAGACAGCCTGCTGGGCGTGCCGGGCATTTTCAACGTCTATCGCAATGGCGGGGTGACGCTGGCTTCCGCGCCGGGATCGGGGATAGCGGACGACAAGGCCGTGTACATTTATGTGCCGGAGATGATCCGCTTCTATCTGGGCGAGCAGCCGATCCTGGACAATATCCAGACCTGGCAATGCGGCAAGCCCGATGAATGCGCCTATGTGCTGGAAAATCTGCACGATCTGGTGGCCAAGGAGGTTCATGGGTCGGGCGGTTACGGCATGCTGATCGGGCCGAAATCGACCAAGGATGAGATCGCTGCCTATGCCGATCGGATCAGGGCCAATCCCGCCGAGTTCATTGCCCAGCCGACATTGGACCTGTCGACCGTGCCGACGCTGGGACCGGCGGCGGTGGTCGGGCGGCATGCGGATTTCCGGCCCTATTGCCTGGTAGGCAAGCAGATCAGGCTGGTGCCGGGAGGCCTCACCCGCGTGGCGCTGACCGAGGGGTCGCTGGTGGTGAACTCCAGCCAGGGTGGCGGGGTCAAGGATACGTGGGTTTTGCAGGATTGATGATGGTGGAGTTGAACCTTTTCTTTCCCCGTCATCCCAGCGAAAGCTGGGATCTCGTGAGGCTATGCCGTGTCTTGTCGCCTGCGATCCCAGCTTTCGCTGGGATGACGGGAAAAGGGGGAGGAGTGGTGCCCCCATGCTGAGCCGGACCGCTGAAAATCTCTTCTGGATGGCCCGCTATATGGAACGGGCCGAGGCTACGGCGCGCCTGCTGACCATGGGCCAGCGCATGGCGATCCTGCCGGGCGCGCATCATCGCGACGAGTGGCGATCGGTGGTGCGGGCGACGGGGGCGCTCAATCATTTCCCCGAAGGCGCGCAGGTGACGGAGAGCGACGCCATCGCCTTCCTGATGCTCGACCTCGACAATCCCTCCTCCATCCGGTCCTGTTTGCTCAAGGCGCGGGCCAATGCCAAGTCGGCGCGCACCATGCTGACGCAGGACATGTGGGAGGCGCTGAACGAAGGCTGGCGCAAGCTCGACAGCTATGATGTGGCGGAGGCGCGGCAGCAGCTTCCGGCGCTGATCGACTGGGTGAAGACGCGGGTGATGACCTTTCGCGGTGCGGCCCATTCGGGGCAGTTGCGCAATGAAGGGCATGATTTCCTGCGCACGGGGTCGGCGCTGGAGCGGGCGCAGATGACGCTCCGCCTCCTGGACGTCAAATATTATGTGCTGCTGCCTGAGACGGAGGTGGTGGGCGGCAATCGCGATCATTATCAGTGGACGTCGGTGCTCTATGCGCTGTCGGGCGCGCGGGCCTTTCACCATATTTATGGCGGCACCTATACACCCTGGCAGATCACGGATTTCCTGGTGCTGAACCGGCTGTTCCCGCGCAGTATCGCTTATTGCTACGACCAGCTTGCCTATCGGCTGAACCGGCTGGCGGGATGGCATGATGCGCGCGCCGCCTGCCATGATACCGTGCGGGAGATGGTGGCGGATCTGGAGAAACTCGACAGCGGCGAGATTTTCAGGGCCGGCCTGCATGAGACGGTGCAGAACGGCCTGATGAGCACCAACCGGCTGGGTGTGGAGATCGCCCAGGCCTATCATTTCGGCTGAGGGGAGGACGCGGTGAAACTGCTCGTCCGTCATCAGACGACCTACCGCTATGAGGCTGCGGCGGGGCGGGTGGCGATGCGGCTGAAGCTGATGCCGGTCGATACGCCCGCGCAGAAGGTGCTGGACTGGCAGGTCAGCGTCAATGGCGAGCCGCTGACCAGCTTTCGTCCCAACAGCTATGGCGAGATGGAGGCGATTTGGGTTCGGCACGACCGGATGGACAATGCCGTGATCGTCGCGGAAGGGCTGGTCGAGACGCGGGAAAGCCACGGCGTGCTGGGCTGGCTGGGTGGCCGGGTGAATCCGGGCTATTTCCTGCGGGAGACGCGACTGACCAAGGCATCCGAGGGGATCAGGGCGATGGCCCTGGCCTTGCCTGATGACGATGGGCCGCTGGCACGGCTCCATGCGTTGTCGGCGGCGGTGAGCGATGCCGTGGCCTATCGCGCGGGCGTGACGACAGCCAGCACCACGGCGGCGGAGGCATTCGCGTTGGGGGCGGGGGTTTGTCAGGACCATGCGCAGGTCTTCATCGCCGGGGCACGGGTCTTGGGGATTCCTGCGCGTTACGTATCTGGTTATCTGCTGGCCGATGATGGCGATGTGCTGCACGAAACCCATGGCTGGGCGGAGGCGTTGGTGCCGGAACTGGGTTGGGTGGGGTTCGATCCGTCCAACCGGGTCTGCGTGACGGAGCGCTATCTGCGGATCGCCTGCGGGCTGGACGCTGATGAGGCTGCCCCGATTCGGGGCTCCGTGACGGTGGCGGGCGATATCTGGATTGACGCGGACGTCCGGATCGCGCAGGCGGAGGAAGGGGTGGAAGAGCGGCAACTGCAACGGCAGCAACAACAAAGCACGCAAACCACCGCGCAGGATTGAACAAATACGGGAGCCCGGTGGGCGATGACCTATTGTGTGGCGGTGCGTGTCGACCAGGGGCTGGTCATGCTGTCCGATACCCGTACCAATGCGGGGATGGATAATATCGCCCGCTTCCGCAAGAGCTTCACCTACAGCGTGCCGGGCGAGCGGGCGATCACCATGATGTGTTCGGGCAATCTGTCGATCACCCAGGGGGTGAAGGCGATGCTGGGCCGCGCGATCAAGGATGCAGCGCTCGATCCGGAGGTGGAGACGATCCTGAACTGTCCCACCATGCACCGCGTCGCGCAGATCGTGGGAGAGGCGATGTGCACCATGCAGGGCCGCTATCGCAGCACGATCGAGATGCAGGGGGCGGCGGCGGATGCCTCCATCCTGATTGCGGGGCAGCGCAAGGGCGGGAAGCCGCGGCTTTACCTCATCTATTCGGCGGGCAATTTCATCGAGGCGACCGAGGATACGCCTTTCTTCCAAATCGGTGAGCATAAATATGGCAAGCCGATCCTGGACCGCATCATCAAGCGCGAAACCAGTCTGGAGGATGCGACCAAGGCGGTGCTGGTGTCGATGGACTCGACGCTGCGGTCGAACCTGTCGGTGGGGATGCCTCTGGACCTGACGGTGATCGAGCACGACAGGTTCGACTTCCGTGTGCGGACGCGGATCGAGGCCGATAATGAGGAGTTCCAGCTCCTCTCGCATAGCTGGTCGGCGGCGCTGCGGAAGGGGTTCGAGGATTTGCCCAACGTCATCGACTAGATTGGCTGCGACGGTCTGATCGTTCAGCTTCTCACCCTTCAAGCAAATCCATGACTTGCGTGCGTGCCCGCGCAGCCTATCTCATCCCGACACACGAATCGCAGCCGGAAAGACGTTCATGACCGCAACCCATTCGACTCGCATGCTGATCCTTGGTTCCGGCCCAGCGGGCCTGTCCGCCGCCATTTACGGCGCGCGCGCGGGTCTGGCGCCGATCGTGGTGCAGGGCATGCAGCCGGGCGGGCAACTCACCATCACCACCGATGTCGAAAATTATCCGGGCTTCCGCGACGTCATCCAGGGGCCGTGGCTGATGGAGCAGATGCAGGCGCAGGCCGAGCATGTTGGCGCGCAGATGATGTACGACCAGATTGTGGACGTGGACCTTTCCGAGCGGCCTTTCCGGCTGAAGGGAGACAGCGGCACGCTTTATTATGCCGACAGCTTGGTGATCGCGACCGGAGCGCAGGCCAAGTGGCTGGGCGCCGAGGGCGAGCAGCTTTTGCAGGGCAAGGGCGTTTCGGCCTGCGCAACCTGCGACGGCTTCTTCTATCGCGGCAAGAAGGTGGTGGTGATCGGCGGCGGCAATACCGCTGTCGAGGAGGCGCTTTATCTCACCAACCACAGTCATGACGTCACGCTGATCCATCGCCGCGATTCGCTGCGGGCGGAGAAGATTTTGCAGCAGCGCCTGTTCGCACATCCGAACATCAAGGTGCTGTGGAACCAGGCGATAGAGCGCTTTGTCGGCGGCGGCAGTCCGGAAGGGCTGGTGGGGGTCGACCTGATCGACACGGTGACCGGCCATAAATCGCATATCGAGACGGATGGCGCTTTCGTCGCCATCGGCCATCAGCCCGCGACGGAACTGTTCGTCGACAAGCTGCCGATGGACGAGGGTTATTTGCTGGTCGAGAAGGGCACCACAAAGACCGCCATTCCTGGCGTGTTCGCGGCGGGCGACGTCAGCGACAAGGTCTACCGACAGGCGGTGACGGCGGCCGGCATGGGCTGCATGGCGGCGCTGGACGTGGAGAAGTTCCTGGCCGAAGCGGACTTCGAGGCGGTCGCTGCGGAGTAAGGCGGGTTTTCTTCCAGCCGTAAATGGCTATCCCAAGATGTCCCCTCCCGCAGGAGGAGGGGGCGGCTCAAACCGGCAGGGGCACGCCTGGCAGGTTCTTCGACATCCGGATGGTGAGGGATGTCTTCACGCTCACCACATTGGGGGCAGGCGTCAGTTTCGACGTCAGGAATTGCTGGAAGCTCTGAAGATCCTTCGCCACCACCTTCAGGATGAAGTCGATTTCGCCGTTCAGCATATAGCATTCCCTGACTTCGGGCAGGGTGGCGATATGATCTTCGAACGCCTTGAGGTCCGCTTCGGCCTGGCTTTTCAGGCTGACCATGGCGAACACCGTGATCGTGTAGCCCAGCATCGATGGGTTCACCACGGCGTGATAGGAATTGATGGCGCCGTTTTCCTCCAATGCGCGGACACGGCGCAGGCAGGGGGGAGCCGTCAGGCCCACCTTGCGGGCCAGCTCCACATTAGTCATCCTGCCGTCGCCCTGCAATTCGCCCAGGATCTGGAGGTCGATATCGTCAATATTGGGGCCGGCCATTATTCCGCTTATTTCCTTGCCTGTTAATATGGCGTTATCATAATAATATTTCAGGACAATGCAATTGTCCCACTATGCGACGTTCGCATAAGAACCCATTTGTGGCCCTTCCCCTTTACGCCGCGAAGCATTATCCCTGTGTAACGATCTTTCCGGTTAATGGTTTTTCCGCGCCGCGCCGGGGCCGGAAATGGGGAATTTGGGTGCGCTTCAACGATCTCATGCAGACGGTTCTCGCCGCGGAAGGCCGAAGTGGTCTTGGCGCCGTGACGCTGTGGCGGCAATGCGTGGATCTGCTGGCGCAAAATGACCGGCATGACAGGTCCATCATGTCCGCTGCCGAACGCGCTGCGCTGCTGGAACGGCTGAACGGACTGCTGCCGAAACTGTCGGAAACGCAGCGGATCGCGACTGTCGTTGAACTGGGCGGGCGGCTGCGTTCGCCCGCGCTGGTCGAATTCTTCGCCAACGACCGTCCGGCCATCACGGCTGCGGCCATGTCCCGCGCGCGCCTGTCCGATGCGGCCTGGGTGGAGATGTTGCCGCGCTTGACGCCGACCGCACGCGGGGTGCTGCGGTCGCGGCGTGACCTCGGGACGGCGACACTGCAAGGGCTGGAGGCTTTTGGCGCGACCGATCTGGTACTGACCAGCGATGTCGCGGCCGAGCAGGAAGACATGCTGCTGACCGAGGCGATGATCGTCCATGCCGATCCGTCGGCCGACCTGCCGCAAAGCGAACCTGCCGAGGAAGAAGCGGAGGACCAGAGCCAAATCCGCAATCTGGTCGATCGGATCGCGCGCTTCACCAGCACGCGTCGGACAGGCGAAGCGGAAGAGGCTCAACCTCGCGCTGATATGGTGGGACCGCGCGCCTTCGCCTTTGAAACCGATGCGGCGGGCACCATCGTCTGGATCGACCAGGGGCCACGGGCGGCGCTGATCGGGCTGGCGCTCAATGAAACCGCGCTGGAGGGCGGCAGCGGTCCCGATGGCCATGTCGCGGGCGCCTTCATGCGGCGCAGCGGTTTCCAGAGCGGCCGCTACACGATCGCCGGCGGCACGATGGCGGGCGAATGGCGCATGTCGGCCACGCCCTTTTTCGATCCGCGCTCAGGCCGGTTTCAGGGTTATCGCGGGCAGGCCCGGCGGCCTTATCTGCATGAGGTCGCTGCCGAGCCGCGGGCGGAGCCGGTCTCGATCGCGGGACTGTCCGCCGATTCCATCCGGCAACTGGTGCATGAATTGCGCACGCCGCTGAACGCGATATTGGGTTTTGCCGAGATCATCGAACAGGAGCTGTTCGGTCCGGCGGGGCATGAATATCGGGACATGGCGGGCAAGATCGCGGTGGATGCGCGGCATTTGCTGACGGCCTTCGACGATCTGGACCTGGCGGCACGCGTGTCGAGAGGCGAGGGCAGCGACGCGCCGCGCGCGGTCGATCCGGCGCTGCTGGTGACGCAGGTTTCGGCGCGCTTCCGCGAGCAGGGCGATGGCGCGCAAATCGACATCGCCATGGCGCGTGGCCTGCCGATGGTGCGAATCGACCCGGTGCAGGGCGAACGGATGGTTCAGCATCTGTTGCGCACGCTGATTTCCGTGGCGCCTGCGGGTGAGGCGTTGACCGGGGCTTGCTGGTATCAGCCTGACGGCGCGGATGGGCGGGTCGTGCTGGCGGTCGATCGGCCGTCCTCTTTGGCGGGGATGGAAGAGGATCGGCTGCTCGATCCCGGCTATATGCCGGATGGCAATTGGGCGGACGGTCCGTTGCTGGGGCTCGGCTTTTCCTTGCGGTTGATCCGCAGCCTGGCCGCGGGATGCGGCGGCGCGCTGGAGATCGAGCCGGGGCGCTTTCTGCTCGCCGTGCCCGCAATCGCTGAAACCGGGGATGCGGTCGGCAGCGCCTGACTTGGGTCAGGGAAACCCTATCGCAACCAAATCCGGATAGCGATGGCGGAATGACCATGCTTTCCCATGACGGCAGCCTGCTCCGCGCGCCTGCGGCAGAGGACAGGATCACGTTCGACCCGGCCTTCGGCACGCGCTTCATGCTGTTCGTAGATACGGAGGAGGAGTTCGACTGGAGCGCGCCCTTCCGCCGGACAGGGCATGGCGTGACGGCGCTTGGCGGCATGGCGCGGGGGCAAGCCTATTTCGCGGCAGCCGACGTCAAGCCCGTCTATGTGACCGATTATCCGGTGGTCGAAAGCGATGCGGCGGCGGAGATGATGGGCCGCTGGCTGGCCGACGGCGCGGCGGACATCGGCGCGCATCTCCATCCCTGGGTCAATCCGCCCCATGTCGAGGAAGTGTCGGCGGCCAACAGCTATGTCGGCTTTCTATCGGAAGCGGTGGAACAGGCCAAGCTGGAGGCGTTGTGCCAGCGGATCGCGGAACGTTTCGGCAGGCGGCCGATCGCTTATCGGGCGGGACGCTATGGCGTGGGGCCGAACAGCGCGCGCTTGCTGGAGGAGGCCGGGTTCCGGCTCGACAGTTCGGTGCGCAGCCGCTTCGATTATAGCGGGCAATATGGACCGGATTTTCAGGGCTTGCCGCAATATCCCTATTGGGCGGGGCCGACGCGTAGCCTGGTGGAACTGCCCTTGTCGACCGCCTTTACCGGCTTGCTGCGCGGGGGCGGGGAGCGGCTTTACCGGGCAGCGCAGCGCATGGGGCCAGTGGCCGGCGCATTGGCGCGGGCGCGGGTGTTGAGCCGGATACCGCTGACGCCCGAGGGGATAACTACGCGCGAGGCGATCGTTGCGATCGACGCGTTGATCGAGGAGGGGGCGCCCGTGTTGAATTTCAGCTTCCATTCTCCCACGCTGGAGCCAGGCCACACGCCCTATGTTCGGGATGATGCCGATCGGACCGCCTTCTATCGCTGGTGGGATACGGTGTTGAATCATCTGGACCGGCGGAACGTTCGGCCTGCGACGCTCGATCAATTACTTGGCGCAGTGCAGGTGCGCGGACGGGCTTGCCAAGCGGCTTGATGCTGCCTATCCGGGCAAAACAAGGTGGGGCCTGTAGCTCAATGGTTAGAGCTGGCCGCTCATAACGGCTAGGTTGCGGGTTCGAGTCCTGCCGGGCCCACCAATTTCCTTTCCTCTTCCCAATCAGGCTGCACATCAGATTCTGCATGATAGTGCACGGTTCGTGCTTGACTTTTGCAAATGCAGAAAAGCGGTGAGCAGTTGCATTTTGTGCAACGCAAAAATTTTGCTTGCGACTCGGACGAATCGGTGACAGCTTCCTATCTGTCGAAGCAGGGGCGCTTCGACGCTTAGGTTGAACCGGCCGATGACGGCAAAGGTTCGATCCAGGTCTTCAAAAGACCGCATGGCAATGACGCCGCCCGGACAGGTTTTACGACCTTCGTCCCGGCGGCTTTTTTATTTGGTTTTTCGCTGGCGGCATGGGTGCTGCCGGGCGGCTCTCTACATCGATTTTCGTGCGCTGGGCAGGCTTCCGGCGATGGCTGGTTGTGCATGTTGCGCAGCGGTGGTGATTAACAAGGAAGGATTTTGGGGAATGGCACAGGGGGATAATCCAGGCGACGTCAGCCGGCGTGGATTGCTCAAGACGAGCGGTACGGCGGCGCTGTTCGCTGCGGTGCAGCAGGCCTTTCCGTCGGGCGCATTCGCGCAGGGCGCTGGGCCGGAAGTGACCGGAGCCAAGCTGGGTTTCATCGCGCTGACCGACGCAGCGCCGCTGATCATCGCCAAGGAACTGGGCTTCTTCGCGAAATATGGCATGCCCGACGTGCAGGTGGCGAAGCAGGCGAGCTGGGGCGCGACGCGCGACAATCTGGTGCTGGGCAGCGGCGGTGGCGGCATCGATGGTGCGCATATCCTGACGCCCATGCCCTATCTGCTGACGCTGGGCGCGATCGGTAAGGCCACGCCGATGAGCATTCTCGCCCGCCTCAACGTCAACGGCCAGGCGATTTCCGTTTCCAAGGAATATCTGGGAGCCAAGGCCGATCTCAACGCCGGCAAGATGAAGGGCGTGATCGCTCAACGCAAGGCGGCGGGCAAGAAGATCACCATGGCCATGACCTTCCCCGGCGGCACGCATGACATGTGGCTGCGTTACTGGCTGGCGGCCGGCGGGATCGATCCGGACAAGGATGTGGAGCTGATCACCGTGCCGCCGCCGCAGATGGTCGCGAACATGAAGGCCGACACCATGGACGCCTTCTGCGTGGGCGAGCCGTGGAATGACCAGCTCGTCGCGCAGCAGCTTGGTTACACCGCCGTTTCCACTGGCCAGATGTGGATGAACCACCCCGAAAAGAGCTTCGCGATGCGCTCCGACTGGGTGGCGAAATATCCCAAAGCGGCACAGGCGATCACGGCGGCGATCATCGAGGCGCAGCGCTGGGCCGACAATCCGGGCAACATCACCCGGCTGGCGGGCACGATTTCGGGCCGCGACTATCTGAAATGCCCGATCACCGACATTGCCGACCGTCTGCAGGGCAATTTCAACATGGGCGACGGGCGGAAATTCCCGAACGCGGCCTTCAAGATGAAGTTCTTCGCGGGCTATGCGTCCTTCCCCTACAAGAGCCATGACCTCTGGTTCCTTACCGAGAACCAGCGCTGGGGCAAGCTGCCCATGACGCTCGATACCAAGGGCACGATCGCCAAGGTCAACCGCTCCGACATCTGGCGCAAGGCGGCCGCGATGCTGGGCGGCAAGGGGCCGGCCAGCGACAGCCGCGGCGTCGAGAAATTCTTCGACGGCAAGACCTTCGATCCTGCCAATCCCAAGGCTTATCTCGCCAGCCTGGCGATCAAGCGGGTCTGATGAGCAAGGAGACGAGCATGGCGTCGCCATCGCACAGCAACGGCAGGACAGGCGGCAAGACAAGCGGACCGTCGGCTTCGGCCGGCGGTGCCACCGCTACCGAATTGGGGGTGATCGTGCCCTATCCCGAAGAGGCCATTGCCCGGCGCAGTTTCGAGCCGGTCGCCGTACCCGTGCATCCGCTCATCCGGGGTGCGCGATCGATGGTGGCGAACGCGCTGCCGACCATGGTGATGATCGCCGCGCTGCTTGCCTTCTGGCAATTGCTTTGCGGATCGCCGGACGCGACTTTCCCCAGCCCGCTCAAGGTCTGGCAGGAAAGCCATGAGGTCATCATCCATCCGTTCAAGGGTGTGGAAATCGGCCTTACCCATTTCAGCATCCAGGACGGCGGCGATGTCGGCATTGCCGGGCATGTGCTGACCAGCCTTAGCCGCGTTTTGATCGGCTACAGCATCGCGGCGGTGATCGGGGTGGCGCTGGGCATATTGATCGGACAGAGCGTCTTTGCCTTCCGCGCGCTCGATCCGCTGTTCCAGGTGTTGCGGACCGTGCCGCCGCTGGCCTGGCTGCCGATCAGTCTGGCGATCTTCCAGCAGGCGCAGCCGTCCGCGATCTTCCTGATCTTCATCACCGCGATCTGGCCGATCATATTGAACACGGCGGCGGGCGTGCAGACCCTCCCGACCGCTTATCGCAATGTCGCCAAGGTGCTGGCGCTCAATCCCTTCGAATATTTCGTGCGGATCATGTTGCCCGCGACCGTGCCGCACATGTTCACCGGGCTGCGCATCGGCGTCGGCATGAGCTGGCTCGCCATCGTCGCCGCCGAAATGGTGCAGGGCGGCACCGGCGTCGGCTTCTTCATCTGGGACAGCTATAACAGCTCGCTGCTGACCGACACCATCGTCGCGCTGATCTGGATCGGCATGGTGGGTTTCACGCTGGACCGTATCGTCGCCTTTGCAGGCCGCATCATCGGCCGCGCCGGCTGAAAAGGGGAGGCAGGACCATGAAACAGCGCAGCTATCTCGCGCTTGAAGGCATCACCGTCGAATTCCCGACCAAGGCAGGGCGCTTCTGTGCGCTCGACGGGATCGATCTGGAAGTCGAAAAGGGGCAGTTCGTGGCGCTGATCGGCCATTCTGGCTGCGGCAAATCGACCCTGCTCAATGCCGTGGCGGGGTTGGTCAAGCCGACCCGCGGCGCCATCTTCCTCGACGGGCAGGTGGTGGATGCGCCGGGGCCGGACCGGGCGGTGGTTTTTCAGGACCATAGCCTGCTGCCCTGGCTGACGGTGGAAGAGAATGTGCGCCTTGCGGTCGACAAGACGGCGGGGGGCAAGAACAAGGCCGAGCGCAAGGATTGGGTCATGCACAATCTGGAACTGGTCCAGATGACCCATGCCGCGGGCAAGCGCCCCGGCGAACTGTCCGGCGGCATGAAGCAGCGCGTCGGGATCGCCCGCGCCATTGCAATGAACCCGCGCGTTCTGCTGATGGACGAGCCTTTCGGAGCGCTCGATGCGCTGACGCGGGCGGCGCTTCAGGATGTGGTGATGGATCTGCAGGCGCGGCTCAACAACACCGTGCTGATGATCACCCATGATGTCGATGAAGCGGTGTTGCTGGCCGATCGGGTCGTCATGATGACCAACGGCCCGGCGGCGCGGATCGGAGAGGATCGGGCCGTATCGCTGGCGCGGCCCCGGAACCGGCTGGAGGCCATCGATACGGTTGAATATGCCGAGGCGCGCTCCGCCGTCATACATTTCCTGCACGAGCGCTACCGCAATCCGGCGACGCTCGCCGCCTGAAAATCAAGAAAATCGAGAGGATGCCCTGAAAGGCCCAAAGAGCCATCGGGAGCAATGAAGGGGGATTTATGCGTAGAGTTTGTTTCTTGTTGTCGGCTTCGGCCCCAATAATGGGGTTGTCCGCGATCGCGGCACCGGCGCTGGCGCAGGACGTGGTGTTCAAGCCGATCGTCGAAGCGCGGCTGCGTTACGAGACGGTCGATCAGGCCGGCCCGGCGCCTCTCACCAGCAGCCGCGACGCTGAAGCGGTGACGATGCGGGTGCGCGCGGGTGGCGAAATTTCCAAGGGGCCATGGGCTTTCCTGGCGGAAGCGGAAGGCACTCTGGCGATCAACGAGGATTATAATAGCGGCGTCAATGGGAAGACGCTCTATCCGATCGTCGCTGATCCGGAAAATGTCGAGGCTAATCGGGTGCAGATCCAGTATCGCACCAAGCCTCTGATCGTGACCGTCGGACGCCAGCGGATCAATCTGGACGATCAGCGTTTTGTCGGATCGGTCGCATGGCGGCAGAATGAACAGACTTTCGATGCGGTGCGCGTCGAATATATGGGCGTGAAGAACCTCAAGGTCGACGTCACCTATGCGATTTCGGCGCGGACCATCTGGGGCATTGACGGCGGCAAGTTCGGATCGACCAACCGGCCGACGAACATCGACGGCGACAATGTCTTCGCCAATGTCTCCTACAAGACGAAGCTGGGGACGCTGACCGGCTTTGCCTATCTGGTGGACGAGGATGAAGCCGTCGTCGCGCTGCGGCGGAACAGCAGCCAGACCTATGGCGCGCGTTTCATGGGCGCCGTGCCGTTCACGAAGAAGGTGAAGCTCAGCTACCTCGCCAGCTATGCGCGGCAGAGCGACTATGCGACCAATCCGGTCGATTATTCGGCGGACTATGTCAGCGCGGAACTGGGGCTGGACGTCGCTGCCTTCAAGCTGACGGGCGGCTATGAACTGTTGGGGTCAGATGCGGGTGCGACCGGGATTGCGGGTGGTTTCGCTTTCCAGACGCCTTTTGCGACGCTGCACAAGTTCAATGGCTGGGCCGACAAGTTCCTGACCACGCCGGGCACGGGCATTCAGGACTATTATGCCGGGATCGCCTATACCGTGCCGAAGCTGGGCAAGGCCGGGCCGCTGGTGGCGTCCTTCACCTATCATCACTTCAGCAGCGACCGGCTGTCGATCCATTATGGCGATGAATATAATGCGCAGGTCACGATGAAGCTGAACAAGCATCTGAGCGCGCTCGTCAAATATGCCGATTATGATCGTAAGGGGATCGCCAGCTACACCGGCGATGCCGACACCAAGAAATTCTGGGCGCAGATCGATTACGCGCTCTGAGTTGTAACGGCGGGGCGACGCCGCCGTTGTCTGGGGCGCCATCGCTGCCGGGTCTTGGAAGGACCGGCCGCGATGGTGTTCTGACTATGTGAGGGCTGCGCTTCGTTCGAAATTGCGCCCAATGAAGAAGCCGCTGCGCCCGCAAGTCGAGCGCCGCGGCTTTTTTATTGGGCGTGATGCATGGGGGGGCAGACAGGCAGCCGCAACCGATGAAATCGCGGAACATCTGCGCAGCTTCGGCAGTTGAATATGCGAGAGAATTAAAAGAGGATCGAGTCAGATGGGCAAAGGCATCTTGCTATGGCTGTTGGGCGTGCCCATCCCCGTCATCATCATTCTTTGGCTGCTGTTTCACTGATATGTGAAAGCCCGGCGTTCCATACCAAGCAAGCGGAAAACCATCGGGAAGGGTGGTCGGGGAGACAGGATTCGAACCTGCGACATCCTGCTCCCAAAGCAGGCGCGCTACCAGACTGCGCTACTCCCCGGCGCTCGCGGGCCTTAGCGGTGAAGCATGCGGCCCGTCAATCTCGCTTTTGACCCTTATGCCGTTGCCAGCATAGAAAAAGGGCGGATCGTACCAAGACGATCCGCCCTTTCGAAAATCTCGCTGAAGCGAAGATTACTTGGCGTTCGCGGCGTTGCCAGCGACGTTTGCAGCGTTCGCAGCGTTGTCGGCAGCGTTAGCAGCGTTGTCAGCAGCGTTAGCAGCGTTCTCGACGACGTTCTCAACAACAGCGTTCGAAGCGTTCGCGGTCTCGTTAGCCGGCTTCTCACCGCAAGCGGCGAGGGCCAGCAGGCCGGCCGAAGCGAAAACAACAGCGATCTTCTTCATTGTGTACGGCTCCCATAGCATTTTGCCGCGTCAGACACGTTAAATTCGTGACCTACGCGAGCGACCCGCATTAACGTGTGCGCTGCACAAATCAATGCTTTTCTGCGTCGGTGAAGCGACAGAATCACGCGACAGGGTGTTGTCTACAATAAAAGTTCAGTTACTGCCTAGCGATTCTGGCGCATTTGCGATTTCGTAAAGTGCAACTGCCCAGGCGGCGACATTCTGTTGAAGCTGTGCCGGATCGATCTTGTCCAACGTATCGTCGGGCGTGTGATGAATGTCGAAATAGCGGGTGCCGTCCTGCTGGAGATCAATTACCGGAACGCCCGCCTTCACCAGCGGTTCGATGTCGGAACCTCCGCCAGCGGGCAAACGACTGGCGCCGATGCCGAGCGGCGCCAGCCCAGCCGTGATCCGCCGGGCGAGAGCGTCTTGCCCCTGCGGCAGCTTGAAGTCGACGCGCCAGACGCGGTCTGCGCCAAAATCCGATTCCATCACCATGGCGTGGGCTTCTTTTCCATGAGCGTCGAAATAGGCGCGGCCGCCATTGCCGCCCACTTCCTCCGCACCCGCCATCAGCAGGCGGATGGTGCGGCGGGGCGTCCCGGCCTTGGCAGCCTGCAGCGCGGCGGCCGCCACGATGCCGCAGCCCGCGCCGTCGTCGATCGCGCCCGTGCCCTGGTCCCAACTGTCGAGATGGCAGGCGGCGACGACAACGCCCGCCTGCGGATCGCTGCCGGGGATTTCCGCGACGACGTTGCCCGAGGGATGGTCCTTCAGCATTTTCGAGGTGAGCGTCAGGTGAAGCCGCACCGGCAGACCGCGCGAGACCATGCGGGCGAGTTGTTCGGCATCAGGCACGCTGAGCGCGGCGGCGGGAATGGGTTTGACGCCATCGGCCCACATCTGGACGCCCGTATGGGGCTGGCGATGATTGTCCGTGCCGATGGAGCGGATCACTATGGCGATGGCGCCCTTTTTCGAGGCGATGCTTGGCCCCTGGCGGCGGGTGGCGCCGAAATAGCCATAGGAGCTGCCGTCCTGGGTCGGGTGCATGGCGTGGCTGACGAAGGCGATCTTGCCTTTTAGGCTCCCTTCGGGTGCGGCTTCAAGGTCGGCAAGGGCAGGAAAATAGACGATTTCGCCTTCGATCCCCTTGTCCGAAGTGGAAGCGCTGTTGCCCAGCGCGGCGAGGACCAGATTTTGCGGGAAGGGCGAGATCACGCGGGCTTCTTCATGGCCACGCAGCCAGACGGGCATGGTGTAGGGTTCGGCACGGACGTTGGAGAAGCCCAGGCTTTTGAGTTTTGCCACGGCCCAGTCCCGCGCGCGGGCTTCCTGTGGCGTGCCTGCGGGGCGGGGCCCTATTTCGGTCGTGAGGCCTTCGGTGAAATCCATCGCGACCCCGTCCGTCAGGGCGGACGCGCGAATCGCGTCCACACCGGAAGGCGCGGCGGTGAGAGGAAGGACGGGGGTGAAGATGCTGCCGAAGAGAAGGGCGGCAAGCGTGCCCGATCGGATTTTCTGCATGGGTGAAGGCTTAGCGAGCCATCCCCCATTTGCCAACGCGTTCCGGCTCCGCTAACTCCGCCCCGATTTTAACGTTTGTCCTTTCGGAGCTGCTTCAGCCATGTCCGCCTCATCGCAATATGCCTTCGTCATGAAAAACATGACCAAGAGCTTCCCCGGCGCCCAGAAACCGGTGCTGAACGGTATCAACCTGCAATTCTACCGCGGTGCCAAGATCGGCATCGTCGGCCCCAACGGCGCGGGCAAGTCGACGCTGATGAAGATCATGGGCGGCATCGACAAGGATTTCACCGGGGAAGCCTGGCCGGGCGAGAATATCACGGTCGGCTATCTGCCGCAGGAGCCGCAGCTCGACACCAGCAAGAACGTCCTTGAAAACGTCAAGGACGGCGCGCGCGAGATCGCGGACAAGATGGACCGCTTCAACGAGATCAGCATGATCATGGCCGACCCGCCGGAGGATGCCGATTTCGACGCGCTCATGGAGGAAATGGGCACGTTGCAGGAGCAGATCGACGCGGTCGACGGCTGGACACTCGACAACCAGCTTGAAATCGCGATGGAAGCGCTGCGCTGCCCGCCGTCGGACT
This sequence comes from Sphingobium sp. TB-6, assembly GCF_012927365.1. Taxonomy (NCBI): domain Bacteria; kingdom Pseudomonadati; phylum Pseudomonadota; class Alphaproteobacteria; order Sphingomonadales; family Sphingobiaceae; genus Sphingobium; species Sphingobium sp. TB-6. The sequence continues at coordinate 56,704 of NZ_JABBGL010000009.1, forward strand.
GGTCGGTCGAAAGCCTGTCGGGCGGTGAAAAGCGCCGCATCGCGCTGACCCGGCTGCTGATCCAGAAGCCGGACATCCTGCTGCTCGACGAACCGACCAACCATCTTGATGCCGAGAGCGTCGAATGGCTGGAAAACCACCTCAAGGAATATGCGGGCGCGGTGCTGATGATCACCCACGACCGCTATTTCCTCGACAATGTCGTGGGTTGGATTCTCGAACTCGATCGCGGCAAATATTTTCCCTATGAGGGCAATTATTCGACCTACCTTGAAAAGAAGTCCCAGCGTCTGGAGCAGGAATCCCGCGAGGAATCCGGCCGCCAAAAGGCGATCAAGGACGAGCTGGAGTGGATTCGCGCTGGCGTCAAAGGCCGCCAGACCAAGTCTAAGGCGCGTATCAAGAAGTTCGAGGAACTGGTCGCCGGGCAGGAGAATCGCACGCCGGGCAAGGCGCAGATCGTCATCCAGGTGCCCGAACGTCTCGGCGGCAAGGTGATCGAGTTCAAGGGCATCAGCAAAGCCTATGGCGACAAGCTGCTGTTCGAGGATCTCTCCTTCCTGTTGCCGCCGGGCGGCATCGTTGGCGTGATCGGGCCGAACGGCGCGGGTAAATCCACGCTGTTCCGTATCATCACTGGCCAGGAGACCCCCGATTCGGGTGAGATCGACATCGGTTCGACCGTGCGTCTGGGCTATGTCGACCAGAGCCGCGATCATCTCGACCCGACGAAAAATGTCTGGGAAGAGGTTTCGGATGGCCTCGATTATGTGAAGGTCAACGGCCACGACATGTCGACGCGCGCCTATGTCGGCGCCTTCAACTTCAAGGGGCAGGACCAGCAGAAGAATGTCGGCAAGCTGTCTGGCGGTGAGCGTAATCGCGTCCACATCGCCAAGATGCTGAAGAAGGGCGGCAACGTGCTGCTGCTCGACGAACCGACCAACGACCTCGACGTCGAAACGCTGGCGGCGCTCGAAGAGGCCATCGAGAATTTCGCCGGCTGCGCCGTGGTCATCAGCCACGACCGCTTCTTCCTCGATCGTCTGGCGACTCATATCCTGGCCTTCGAAGGCGACAGCCATGTCGAATGGTTCGAGGGCAATTTCGAAATGTATGAAGAGGACAAACGCCGCCGTCTGGGCGATGCGGCGGACCGTCCGACGCGATTGGCTTACAAGAAGCTGACGCGCTGATTTTTCCGGTGCAGTGCGACGGCGTTAATCAGGTTGCAATGATTGCAATTCCGGTTTCTCATTTCGCACTTGCGAAATAACATGTTGCACTGCATATGGAGGAGGCCTTTCAGGCATCCTCTCCTAAAACTTTCAGGCCGGTCCCATAGGGATCGGCCTTTTTTTCTTTGCGGAAGTGAATGGCGTGTTTTGGCCATTTGCGGACATTTTCGAAGTTCGTCATCCCCGCGAAGGCGGTGATCCATCTCCTGACCTACCGCTTGATGCAACGCTGGGAGATGGATTCCCGCCTTCGCGGGAATGACAAAATAGGAAGCGTCCGCCTTCCACCCATTCGAGAGAATCTGCGAAAATGCAGAAGCGCGCTTTTAAATCCGGAAATTCAGTTCCCGACCTTAGCCCGCGCGAAGGCTACCAGCGAACCGAAAGTCTCGAACGTATCGCCATCAATATCCTCATCTTCGATGAGAATAGCGAAACGGTCTTCCATTTCGGTGAGCAGGCCAGCGACAGCCATGGAATCGAGTTCCGGCAGCGCGCCGAACAGCGGCGTATCCGCCTCGAACGCATCGACCCGGTCCTGGGACAAGGCCAGCACATCGCGCAGCAGCGCGCGCATCATTGTTTCGATATCCATTGCCCGGTCGACCGGTTGTATATTGTCCGCCCGCATGATGGGCGCCTACCTAATCGTTCCGCCGCTAACCTACAAGCGCGGAAATGGCCGTGCGCGCGGCGGGGAGCCAGATGGAGGCGCGCCGGGGGTTGAAGAAATCGAGCCGGTAGAGCGTTTCCCGCTGCTCCATCCAGTCGGTCTTGTAGCCATTGTCGCCGGTGCCATAGTCGATCGTCGCGACATGATCGCGGTCGATGGCATGGGCGAACATGGCATGGCTGAGCAGGCTGCCGGGTGAGGCGCCGTCGAAGGCCTGATCATGGGCCAGCTTGTGGATCAGCGCGGCGCCGTTTTCCACGGTCCAGAGTTGAGTCGCCACCGGCTGATCCTCCAGCCTTGCGAAACCCAGGCGGAGCGTGCCGGCGGCGCTTTCCCGGGCGGCAAGGGCGTGGAGGAAGGATAGGTTCGCTTCAGGCTGTTTCCAGCTTCGGTTATGGACGGCGACATAATCGCGCCACAGCGCATCGGTCAGCCGGTCCGCGATGCTGAGGGTGAAGCGGCTGGCGCGGCTTTTGCGCGTGATCAGCGTGCGCAGGCGGCCGGGTCTTTGCGCCCAATAATCCTCGAAAGTCCGGCCGTTCAGATGCAATATATGCCGTCCACCCATCGGCCGCCGGACGCTGAACCAGCCTGCGCGGCGGAAGGCGTCGAGCAGCAGGCCGGATGTCTCCGTCACCGGATAGAGGCCGATCTGGGCGCTGTCCTTCAGCAGATGCTGGGCGATGACTTCGATCAGGCGGCGGCGGACGGTCCAGTCGGTCGGGCCGAGGAAGATCGGCGTCCAGTCGAAGCTGTACCAGTTGGCAATCGCGCTCAGCCGTCCGGATTTGGGGGAGAGGAGGAATAGCCATGCCTGATGCTGCCCTTCCAACGCCTGGAAGATGCGGACATTGGTGGCGGGGAAGCAATGGGCGTGGAGCGATTCGAACCAGTCGATGCGGTCGAACAGCGATGGGGTGGAGGCGCGGTCGAGCGCAGTCCCGAGCGCTTGGCGCGCTTGTGTGACGCTGCGATATTCCCTTGCGACCAGCAAACCACTATCTCCACGGCGACAGCATGGCGTTTAGGAAAAAAGTCTGGAGATGGAGTTAAGCGATCCCCCAAAGCCGGTAACCGGACCGATGACGGTCGACGGCGCGGAAGTGCGGCCGATCGATCATCTGCTGCTGCGCGGCGATCCGGCGCGGCCGGCGCTGGACGGCCGATCGGGCAAGCAGACCTATGCCGAGCTGGAAGTGACGCTGGGCAGGCTGGCGGCATGGCTGGCGGGGTTTGGGCTGGAAAAGGGCGCGCGAGTCGCGAGCTGGATCGCCAAGGGGCCGGTGGCGGCGCTGATGCCGCTCGCCGCGCCGCGGGCGGGACTGGTGCATGTGCCGGTCAATCCGCTGCTCAAGCACGCGCAGGTGGCGCATATATTGGCCGACAGCGGCGCGTCGCTGCTGATCGGAACGGCGAGTCGGCTGACGACTCTGGGGGCGGGCGACGTGCCCGTGGGGTGCCGCCTGCACCGGGAGGACGATGCGGCATGCGCGATGAGCGGCGGCGAGGCGCTGGAGCCTTCCGACGCCGGATCGGATGACTTGGCGGCGATCCTCTATACCAGCGGCTCCACCGGGCGGCCCAAGGGGGTGATGCTGGGCCATGGCAATTTGTGGCTCGGTGCCGTGGCGGTCGCGGATTATCTGAAGCTGACGGCGGAAGACCGGACACTCTGCGTGCTGCCCTTCAGCTTCGATTATGGGCAGAATCAGTTGCTTTCCACCTGGTTCGCCGGAGGCTGCGTCTATCCGCTCGATTATCTGACGCCGCGCGATGTGGTGAAGTCGGTCGACCGGCGGGATATCACCACGCTGGCAGGCGTGCCGCCGCTCTGGGTGCAACTCGCTGAACTGGATTGGCCGGAGGAGGTGGCGGCGAAGCTCAGGCGGCTTACCAATAGCGGGGGGGCGCTGACCCGGCCTCTCGTGGCGAAATTGCGGGCCCTGTTTCCGCTGGCGGACCTCTATCCCATGTATGGGCTGACCGAGGCCTTCCGCTCGACCTATTTGCCGCCCGCGCTGGTGGACAGCCATCCCGACAGCATGGGATCGGCCATTCCCCATGCGGAGATATTGGTGGTGCGGCCCGACGGCAGCGTTGCGGGCGATGACGAGCCGGGCGAGCTGGTGCATTGCGGGCCGCTGGTGGCGCAGGGCTATTGGCGGGACGAAGCGCGTACGGCGGAGCGGTTCAAGCCGGCTCCCGCAGCGTCGCGCTATGGCGGCATGGCGGTATGGTCGGGCGATACGGTGCGGCGGGACGGCCAAGGCTTGCTTTATTTCGTTGGGCGCGACGATGCGATGATCAAGTCGGCGGGCAATCGCATCAGTCCGACCGAGATCGAGGAAGCCGCCGTCGCTGTCGAGGGTGTGGCCGAAGCGGTGGCGCTGGGCGTCAAGGATGAGCGATTGGGGCAGGCGGTGTTGTTGCTGTTGCGTAGCGCTTCGCCCGAACTAAAGGGCGAAGTTGAAGCGCGGCTCAAGGCTGAGCTGCCCAATTTCATGCAACCGCGCGAGATCGTCATGCTGTCCGAATTTCCCCGCAATCCCAATGGCAAGATCGACCGCGTGGCGCTGGCGAAGGAGTATGCCGCATGAAGCCGTTGGGACCGATCCCGCCCTTTTTCGAGGGCGAGGAGGGCATGTTGCTGATTGGCGGCAGCGGCGCGGCGAGCCTGGTCGATGAAGCGGGCGATACGCCGCTGTTCGTCTATGACATGGGGATCGTGGAGAGGCAGGTGCGCGCTTTTCGCGACGCCATGCCGTCTGCGTTGGCGCTCCATTATGCGGTGAAGGCGAATCCTTATGCGCCCTTGCTGGAGCGGATGGCGAAGCTGGTCGATGGCTTCGATGTGGCGTCGGGCGGGGAACTGGCGCGGGCGCTGGAAGCGGGAATGAGCGCCGCGCATATCAGCTTTGCCGGGCCGGGGAAGCGCGACGATGAATTGCTTGTCGCGATCGACAGCGGTGCGACGATCAACCTGGAATCGGAAGGCGAGGCGCGGCGGGCTATCGCGCTGGGCGAGCGGCGCGGGAAGACGCCGAAGCTGGCGGTGCGGGTGAATCCGGATTTCGACCTGAAAGGCTCCGGCATGCGCATGGGCGGCGGCGCCAAGCCCTTTGGCGTGGATGCGGAGCGGGCGGCGGATCTGGCGCGCTGGGTGATCGGGGCAGGGGCGGACTGGCGGGGATGGCATATCTTTGCCGGGAGTCAGGCTTTGGGTGCGGAAGCGTTGATCGAGACGCAGGCGGCGACCATCGGCCTTGCGACGCGCTTGTCCGAGGGGGTGGGCGTGACGCCGCCGCTGGTCAATCTGGGCGGGGGCTTCGGCATTCCCTATTTTCCGGGTGATGAGCGGCTGGATATTCGGCCCATCGGGGATGCGCTGGCTATGCTGCTCGACCGGCGGGAAGATATTCTGAAGGGCAGCGAGTTCGCCATGGAACTGGGCCGCTGGCTGGTGGGTGAGGCGGGAGTCTATCTGACCCGCGTGGTCGATGTGAAGAAAAGCCAGGGTGAAACCTTCGTCGTGGTCGACGGCGGGCTGCATCACCAATTGGCGGCCAGCGGCAATTTCGGCACGGTGGTCCGGCGCAACTATCCCATCGCCGTCGCCAACCGATTTGGAGAGTCGCCTGCGGAGGAAGCCGTGACGGTTGTCGGGTGCCTTTGCACCCCGATCGACAAGCTGGGGGACAAGGTCGCGCTGCCGCCCGTGGAGGAGGGCGACCTGATCGCGATCTTCCTGGCGGGGGCCTATGGCGCCTCTGCCAGCCCTGCCGCTTTTCTTGGTCATCCAAGTCCTCAAGAGCTTCTACTTGGCTGATTTGCCAATAACTTAACTCCTAACGGTATCTTTACCCTTTGCGGGCAAGAAGGCGGTCAAAGCCCGTGCTTGACGGCCCGCCTTGCCCCCTTGGCGGCCCTTTGCGCGCGGCAAGCAAGCAAGAGGGTGAAGATCATGCGTTTCGTGTCGGTTTCCAGGGCGTTGATCGGCGCATCGCTGCCTGCTGTGGCTCTGTCGGCCATATTCCTGACAGGCTGTGCCGCGGGCGGTGGGCAGCAATTGCCGTCCGCGTCCTTCGTTTCGACCCAGGAGGGGCCGGGCGAGGAATATGTGATCGGGCCGCTGGACGACCTCACCATCTTCGTGTGGCGCAACCCCGATCTCGGCGCGAAGGTTCAGGTGCGGCCCGACGGGCGCATCACCACGCCGCTGATTTCGGACATGTCCGCCGTCGGCAAGACGCCCAAGCAACTGGCCGATGACCTGAAGGTCGCGCTGTCCAAATATATCGAAAATCCGCTGGTGTCGGTGATCGTCAACAATTTCTCCGGCACGTTCAGCCAGCAGGTGCGGATCGTCGGCGCGACGGAAAAGCCGGCCTCGATCCCCTATCGCGCGAACATGACGCTGCTGGATGCGATGATCTCCGTCGGCGGCCTCAGCGAATATGCGGCGGGGAACAAGGCGCGGCTGGTGCGCTTCAACCGCGAAACGGCCAAGCAGCAGGAATATCAGCTCCGCATCGGGGATTTGCTGAAGCGCGGGGACAGCAAGGCGAACGTCATGCTGGCGCCCGGCGACGTCATCATCATTCCCGAAAGCATGTTCTGACATGGCGGCGATCGTCGACGAACTGCTGGTCGTCCTGCATGGCATCTGGACCCGGCGCTGGCTGGCGCTGGGCGTCGCCTGGGGCGTGTGCCTGCTCGGCTGGCTGGGCGTGGCGCTCATCCCCAACAGCTATGAGTCCAGGGCGCGGGTCTATGTGAACACCCAGTCGCTGCTGGAGGACAAGGTGGGCATCACCCAGGTCCAGTCGCAGCAGGATCTGGACCGCGTGCGCCAGACGCTGGCCAGCACGGCCAATCTGGAGCGAGTGGTCAGGGAAACCGACCTGAGCCAAACCGTCGACGGTCCGCGCGACATGGCGGCGAAGATCACCAAGTTGCGCGAAGGCATTACCGTGGTCGCGCAGCTCGACCCCAGCATGATCGACATCAGCGCGACATCGGCGTACTCCGGCCTGTCGGACGGGGCCAATGCGCGCATATCGCAGCAGATCGTGCAGAAGCTGGTCGACATCTTCCAGGAAACCAACCTGTCGTCCGACAAGGTCGAGACGAAGCAGAGCCTGGCCTTTCTCGACCAGCAACTTGCCGAGCGGGGCAAGCAGCTTGCCACCGCCGAACAGCGCCGCGTCGAATTCGAACAGCGCTATGCCGGGATGCTGCCGGGTGCGGGATCGATCGGCCAGCGCATGGATGCGGCGCGGTCGGAGATCAATTCCATCGATTCGCAGCTTGTGCAGGCGCAGAGCGCGCTGGCGGCGATGAACGGGCAGTTGGCGGGTACGCCGCCGACCTTGCCGGGCATGGGCGCTTCGGGCGGGCCTTTGGCGCTGTCGCAGGCGCAGGCCGACCTTGCCTCCATGCGGGCGCGGGGCTTTACCAGCAGCCATCCGGACGTGATCGCGGCGCAGCGGCAGGTCGACCTGCTGCGCGGTCAGGGCAATGGCGGGGCGGGCAGCACCCCCAATCCGGCCTATCTCTCGATCAGGTCGATGCAGGCCGAGCGCGCCGCGACCGTGCAGGGACTTTCCGCACGGAAGGCGCAGTTGCAGGCGGATCTCAATGCCATGGCCTCGCGCCAGACGGATGAGCCGGGCCTTGCCGCAGAGCAGGAGCGGCTCGACCGCGACTATCAGGTGCTCAAGACGCAATATGACAAGATGCTTGGCGACCGCGAGGAAATCCGCCTGCGGGGCGATGTGAAGAGCGAGACGGGGTCGGTCCAGTTCCGCGTGATCAATCCGCCCAGCCTGCCCACAGCACCGGCCGCGCCCAATCGGCCGTTGTTGTTGCTGGCTGTGCTGATCGTCGGGATCGGCGCGGGCGTCGGGACGGCCTTCGCCATGGCGCAGCTCAAGGGCGGTTTCCCCAATGCGGCGCGGCTGGAGAAGGCGCTGGGCGTGCCGGTGATCGGATCGATCAGCCAGACCGTCAGCGCGGCGCAGGTCGCGTTGGAGAAGCAGCGGCTGAAATGGTTTGCGGGGGCCAGCGGTGCATTGGCGGCATTGTGCCTGCTGCTGGTCGTCATCGAATTTATCCAGCGCGGGCTGGCCTGAAGGGGGACGGACGATGAATAAGCACAAGTCCCTGTCCGGCGGCTCGCTGATCGAGCGGGCGACCGAGATTTACGATTTCAGCGCGGCTTTGCGTGGGCGCGCTGCGCCTGCGGTGGAAGTGCCGCAGGATGAAGCGGTCGTTGAGGTTGCTCAGCCTGCGCCGGTTGCCGTCGAGGTGCCGGAACCCGGCTATCGCGCGCCGGACTGGACCGGGCCGGTGCAGCCGATCGACCGGATCGCGTTGGTCGAGGCGGGCTATTTGCTGCCCGATGGCCCGGTCACTGCGATGAGCGAGGAATTCCGGCTGTTGAAGCGCGATCTGCTCGCGGAGCTGGCGGGCAATGCACGGGGCAACCGGGTTCTGATCTGCTCGGCCCATAGCGGCGAGGGCAAGAGCTTTTGCGCGATCAACCTGGCGCTCAGCCTGGCGGCGGAGAAGGAGCGGGAAATCCTGCTGGTCGACGCCGATTTCGGCAAGCCGGGGATTCCGGCAGCTCTGGGGCTGACGGCCGGGGCGGGGCTGATGGATGCGCTGGCCGATCCGGCGATTGCCATAGAGGACTGCGTGTTGCGCACGGACATTCCGTCGCTTTCGGTGCTTCCTGCTGGTCAACGCAGCAACAATGACACTGAATATCTTGCGTCGGCGCGGACGGAGATGTTGCTCAATCGGCTGACCGAAGGGCGGCCCGACCGCATCATCCTGTTCGATTCGCCGCCTCTGCTGGCGGCTTCTCCTGCGGCGGTGCTGGCGAGCCATGCTGCCGTCGCTCTGCTGGTGGTGCGGGCAGACCGGACCACCGAGAGTGCGCTGCGCGATGCGGCGGGACTGCTGAAGGGCGCGTCCAAGGTGAAGCTGCTGCTGAACGGCGTGCGCTTTTCGACCGGGGGGCGACGCTTCGGCAGCTACTATGGGCAGGGGAATGCGGGGTGACGATCTCTCGCTTCTCCCTTGTTCTTGCGGGGATCGCTTTGACCTCGCCTGCCTTTGCGCGGGACGAGCGGCGCAAGGTCGACGTCACGCCCTATCTCGGTATCGATCAGGTCGTGGTCGCGCCGATCAAGGGCGGCGGCGACGTGCTGACCTATACCAATGTCACCGCAGGCGTGACGGCCAGCGTGCAGACGCGCCGCATGGAAGCGTCGGCGGACCTGCAATATGCGCACAGCTTCGGCTGGGGCGATGACCTTAGCGATCAGGATATCATCAGCGGCATCGTCAGCGGGCAATATAGCGTTGCGCGCGGATTGACGCTGAATGCGGGTGGCCTTGCGACGCGGGTGCGGACCGATGGGCTGTCGGGCGCTTCGGTGCGCAACGATGGCTATAGCAGCCAGGTTTATGCTGCTTATGTCGGGCCGTCCTATATGACGCGGCTCGGTGATCTGGATATCAGCGCCTCCTATCGGCTCGGCTATGCGCGGGTGGAGGATGATCTTAGTCTGTCCGCTCCGGGCGCGCCGCAGGGGGGGGGATTTGCCGATTCGACGACGCACGATCTGATGGGTTCCGTCGGTGTCGGACCCGGCGTGTGGATGCCGCTCGGCCTTGTCGCCAGCGCGGGCTACAGCCGGGAGGATGCGAGCCAGCTCGACCAGCGGTTCGAGGACAAATGGGGCCGGATCGACGCGACGCTGCCGGTTTCGCCCACGGTCGCGCTGATCGGCGGCGTCGGCTATGAGAATATGAAGATCAGCCAGCGTTCGCCCTTGCTCGATGGCAATGGCGTGCCGGTGATCTCTTCTAGCGGCCGCTATGTCACCGATGAAAGTTCGCCGCGCCAGCTCATCTATGATTTCGACGACATCATCTGGGACGTCGGCGTGCTCTGGCGGCCGAGTCACCGCACCTCGCTGACCGCGCGGGTGGGCGAGCGCTATGGCGGCATGACCTATTCGGGCAGCTTCATCTGGCAGGGGCGCAACAAGTCCTTCGCTCTGGTGGTGTTCGACGGGATCGATAGCTTCGGACGGGTCATCACCTCCGATGTGGCGGCGCTGTCGGGCAGCAACCTCAATCTGGTGCGCAATCCCTTTACCGGCGACTTCACCGGCTGCGCTTTCTCCACAACCGGCGGCGGGCAGTGCTTCAACGATGCGCTGGCGGGCATAACGGGCGCCAATTTCCGCTATCGCGGCGTCGCGGCGCAATTTGCGGCGGAGCGCGGGCCGTGGGGCATGGGGATCGGCCTTGGCTATTCGCAGCGCAAGTTCGTGACGCCATCGGGTGAGACGGTGTTCGTGCGCGGGACCAAGGACCAGAATTGGTACGGCAATGCCTCGCTTACTTATCGCGTGGACAGCCAGTCGAGCATCGATACGGCGGTCTATGCCAATTATTTCGATGCCAGCGGCAATCGTCTGGACGTGCTGAATCTGGGCGCCTTCACCAGCTATTACCGGCTCGTCACGCGCAATCTTCAGGCGTCGGCCTCGCTCGGCATCGACAGTGCCAAGGCGGATCAGCTGGATGCCGTCATCAATGCCATGGGTCAGCTTGGCCTGCGCTATACATTTTAAGCAAATGCCCGATCGGGTGGAGAATTAGGCATGTACGATCAGTTCTACGGATTGCAGGGACGCCCGTTCCAGCTAACGCCGGACCCGCATTTCTATTTCGAGAGCGCGACCCATCGCAAGGCGCTGTCCTACCTCGGCTATGGTCTGGCGCAAGGGGAGGGCTTCATCGTCATCACCGGCGATATCGGCGCGGGCAAGACCACGCTGGTCGGGCACCTGATGAACACCATCGATCCCTCGCGGCTGACGGCGGTAAAGATCGTCTCGACCCAGGTGGAGGGCGACGACATGCTGCGCCTTGCCGCGCAGAGCTTTGGCCTTGCGGTGGATGCCATGCCCAAGGCGCAGATTTTGCGTCAGATCGAGGGCTATCTGCACACGCAGGCGCGGGCGGGGCGGCGGTCGCTGCTGATCGTGGACGAGGCGCAGAATCTGCCGATTTCCGCGATCGAGGAATTGCGGATGCTCTCCAACTTCCAATTGGGCGGGCAGTCGCTGTTGCAGATTTTCCTGCTGGGCCAGCCGGAGTTTCGCGATCTGCTGAAGTCGCCGGAACTGGAACAGCTTCGCCAGCGCGTGATCGCCACCCATCATCTTGATCCGATGATGCGGCGCGAAGTCGAGCCTTATATCCTCCATCGTCTGTCGCTGGTCGGCTGGAAGGGCGATCCGCAGTTCACGCCGGAGGCCTTCGCCGCCATCTATGCCGCGACGGGCGGCGTGCCGCGCCGGATCAACGTGTTGGTGAGCCGCGTGCTGCTGCTGGGCGCGCTGGACCAGCTTTCGGTGATCGATGGCGAGGTGGTCTATGCGGTCGTGGCCGATATGGGCGCGGACGCCGATGTGACGCCCGAGCCGATGGCGCATAGCGTGCTGGATGAGGCGGAGGAACTGGTCGAGGCGCCTGAAATCGCGCCCGCTCCGATTGTGTCGGATGAAGTTGCCGCGCTGCGGGCTGAGGTCGAAGCGCTGCGCGCTGCGCGGACGGAGCCGGCGATCAGCCTGCTGGATGAGATCGCTTCGCTTCAGGCGGAAATCGAGACGCTGCGGGCGGAGAATGATTTTGCCCGCGCCGCGCCGAGCGTCGATCCCGAAGCGCTCAAGGACTGCTTCACCCTGATCGAGGAAAGGCTCTCCACGCTGGAGTTCCGCGTGACCGAGCAGGATACCGCGCTGCGCCGGGTATTGACGCTGCTGGTCGAGTGGGTCGAGCGCGAGGAACGGATGGGCGACGCGCAGCACAGCGCCGCCGCCTGATCGGGTCATGCTGAACGCCCTGTCGGTCGATGTCGAGGACTGGTTCCAGGTCGGCGCGTTCGAGCGCACGATCCGGCGCGAGGATTGGGCGGGCCTGACCCACCGCGTCGAGCGCAACACCGACGAAGTGCTGGCGCTGTTCGATGAGGCCGGAGTCAAGGCGACCTTCTTCACTTTGGGCTGGGTGGCGGAGCGTTACCCGGCGCTGATGCGGCGGATCGTCGAGGCGGGGCATGAGGTGGCGAGCCACGGTTATGACCATGCGCGGGTGTTCACCTTCGACGGGGCGCAATTCCGCGCCGATCTGCGACGGTCGCGGGCGATATTGGAGGATGCGAGCGGGCAGGCGGTGACCGGCTATCGCGCGCCGAGCTTTTCCATCGACCGGCGCGTGCCCTGGGCGCATGAGGTGCTGGCCGAGGAAGGCTATGCCTATAGCAGCAGCGTCGCGCCGATCCGGCACGACCATTATGGCTGGCCCGAAAGCCCGCGCTTCGCCTGGAAGCCGGTGGCGGGATCGCCGCTGGTGGAACTGCCGGTGACGACGGCCAAGCTGGCTGGGCGGACTCTGGCGGCGGGGGGAGGCGGGTTTTTCCGGCTGCTGCCTTACGGCTTTTCGCGCTGGGCGATCCGGCAGGTGAATGGGCGCGACCAGCGGCCCGCGATCATTTATTTCCATCCGTGGGAGATCGATCCCGACCAACCGCGTGTGGAGGGCGCGCCGCTGCGGTCGCGCTTTCGTCATTACACCAATCTCTCGGTCATGGCCGACAAGCTGCGCCGCCTGACGCGCGATTTTTCCTGGGGCCGTGTGGACGCGCTGGCTGCGCAGGAAGCGGAGCGGGCGGCATGAAGACGGGGGAAGTTCTCGTCACGGCTCTGGACCTTGCCGATCCGGTTCAACGGGAGGCGGCGGATGCGTTTGTCATGGCGCATCCGGAGGGGACGCCCTTTCATCGCCCGGCCTGGTTGTTGGGTGTCGAGCGGGGGACAGGCAATCGCGCGCATATGCTGTCTGCGGTGGCGCCTTCGGGGCAGATCGTAGGCTTGCTGCCGCTGCATCATGTGAAGAGTGCGCTCTTTGGACAGGCTTTGGTGTCGGCGGGTTTTGCCGTCGATGGCGGGATTCTCGCGAGCGATCCGGGGGTGGTGTCCGCACTGGCCGCAGCCTGCGAGGGTGTGGCGCGGGATGGCAGCATTTCTTCGGTCGAGCTGCGCGGCGGGCCGGTGCCGGGCGAGGGTTGGGCTTTGCATGAGGGGAGCCATCTCGGCTTTTCGCGGCCGATTGCGAGCGACGATGAGGCGGAATTGCTGGCCGTGCCGCGCAAGCATCGCGCCGAATTGCGCAAGGCTCTGGCGAATGACGCGCTGCGGGTCGAGATCGGGCGGGAGGCGCGGCACCTGAAGGCGCATTATCGCGTCTATTCGGAAAGCGTGCGCAATCTCGGCACGCCGGTTTTTCCGGCGCGGCTGTTCCGCGAAGTGCTGGCAGCCTTTGGCGAGGATGCCGACATATTGGTGGTTTTGGAGGGCGATCGGCCGGTTTCGGCGGTGCTCACTCTCTATCATCAGGGGCGGGTGATGCCTTTCTGGGGCGGCGGGGTCGCGGATGCGCGGCGGCTGCGGTCCAATGAACTGATGTATTACCGGCTGATGAGTCATGGCCGGGATCGGGGGATGCGTGTCTTCGATTTCGGCCGGTCCAAGACGGGCAGCGGGCAGGCGGCGTGGAAGAAGAGCTTCGGCTTCGATCCTATGCCGCTTTCCTATCATAGCTGGTCAGCGACCGGCGAGCGGCGGGACATCAATCCCAACAGCCCGCAATATCAGCGGCGGATCGAGCTATGGAAAAAGCTGCCCTTGCCGGTCGCAAATTGGGTCGGGCCGTTCATTGCGCGGGGGCTGGGGTGACGGGGGAGATCCTCTTTCTCTGCCACCGCATTCCCTTTCCGCCGGATCGGGGGGACAAGATCCGCTCCTATCATCTGTTGGAGCGGATGGCGCAGATCGCGCCTGTCCATGTCGGCTGTTTTGCCGACGATGATCGGGATATCGGGTTTGCGCCCGACATGGCGAAGATGACGGCCAGCCAGTGCGTGCTGATGCGGGACCGTTCGCGGGCGGTGGCGGGGCTGAAAGGGTTAGCGACGGGGCAATCGCTGCTGGTGTCGCTGTTCGATCATCCCGGGTTACATCGCTGGGTAGCCAAGGTGCTGGCGGAGCGGCCCGTCAAGGCGGTTGTCACTTATTCCGCACAAATGGCGCATTTCGTGCCGGTGCTGCCGGACGGCGTGCGTTTCGTGATGGATTTCGTGGACTTCGATTCGGCCAAATATGCCGCTTATGGTGCGCAGGGGTCTGGCCCGATGGCCTGGATCAACCGGCGCGAGGCGCGGCTGTTGCTCGATTTCGAACGAAAGGTGGCGGAACGCGCCGACCTTTGCGCCTTCGTGAGCGAGGCGGAGGCGGCCCTGTTCCGGCAGGCAAGTGGTCTCGGACCGGATCGCATTGTTGGCATCGATAATGGCGTGGCGCTGGATTATTTCGATCCGGCGGCGGATTTTCCTTCGGTGGAGCGCCGGGGTGGGCCGTTGCTCGTCTTCACCGGGCAAATGGATTATCGCCCCAATATCGAGGCCGTCGAAAGCTTCGCGCGCGAGACGCTGCCCGCCATCCGCGACAAATGTCCGGAGGCGACCTTCGCGATCGTCGGCCGCAATCCCACCAGGCCGGTTCAGGCTTTGGCTGCGCTGCCAGGCGTGATCGTGACCGGGGCCGTGCCCGATGTGCGCGGCTGGCTGGCGGCGGCGGATGTCGTCGTGGCGCCGCTGCGGATCGCGCGAGGCATCCAGAACAAGGTGCTGGAGGCGATGGCGATGGCGCGGCCTGTGGTTGTTTCGCCCCAAGCCGCCGAAGGGATCGATGCGCTGGATGAGGAGCATCTCCTGATCGCCGCCGATCCTGCGCAGGAGGCTGCCAAGATCGTCGCATTGCTGTCGGACAGGGATCGCGCCGAACGTCTCGGTCGGGTTGCGCGGATGCGGATGGAGGAGCGCTATCGCTGGTCCGCGACGCTGGCCAAGCTGCCGGACATGCTGTTCGGATCACCGCCGACCGTCGACATGAGGGCTGCATGATCGATCGCGTCTTGCGGCTGGGGCCAGCCGAATCCGGACTGGCAGGCTGGCGCGGTCATCTGACGGCGCTTGCCATTATCGCCTTCACAATCCTCGCTTTGTTTCATCGCGATGTGCTGGGCATGATGGCGATCTGGTGGACCGCCTCCACCTATGGCCATTGCCTGTTCATTCCGATTCTGGTCGCATGGCTGGTGCAGCAGCGCTTGTCGGGTCTTCGCCAATTGCGGCCGACGGCATGGGCGCCGGGGCTGCTCTGGCTGTCGCTGGGAGCCTTTGCCTGGATGCTGGGCGCAGCTGCCGGGGTGGCGGTTGTGCGTCATGGCGCGCTGATCCTGATGCTTCAGGGAACGGTGGTCGCATTGCTCGGTCCGGCCGTGTCGCGGGCGCTTCTCTTTCCCCTATTCTACGCCTTTTTCATGGTGCCCCTCGGTGAGGAAATCGTCGCGCCCTTGCAGTTGGCGACGGCGCATATCAGCATGGTGCTGCTTGGCCTGACCGGCGTTCCCGCGCAGATGCAGGGCATCTTCATCACTACGCCCGGCGGCTATTTCGAGGTGGCGGAAGCCTGTTCCGGTGCCAAGTTCGTGATCGCCATGACGGCCTATGGCTTGCTGGTCTGTAATGTCTGCTTCAGCAGTTGGAAACGGCGGATCGCCTTCATGGCCGGAGCGCTTTCGCTGTCGATCCTGGCCAATGGGGTGCGGGCGTTCGCCACGATCTTCATCGCGGAGGTGACGACGATCGATGCGGCGGCGGGCTTCGACCATGTCGTCTATGGATGGGTGTTCTTTGCCGTCATTATGACGCTGGTCATGGCCACGGCCTGGCCCTTTTTCGACCGTAAGCCGGGCGATTCCTGGTTCGATTCCGATCGCTTGCGGCAAAGGGGAGGATCGGCCACGGGGGCGATTGCGGGCGGTGCATTGGCGATCATCGTCGCGGCGCCGCTGTGGCTGGCTGCAAGTGCTGCGACGGGAAAGCTGCTGCCCGGCGCGCCCGCCATGCCGCAGGTGAAGGGTTGGGTTCAGACGGATGAAGCATCGCTCCATCCCTGGCGTCCGCGCTTCGACGGCGCCGACTATCTGGCGATGGGGCGCTACCGCAATGCAAAAGGGCAGGTCGTCGACCTCGCCATCGCTACCTTCGACCGGCAGGATGAAGGCCGCGAACTGGTCGGCTTCGCGCAGGGGGCGGCCGATCCCGGCGGCGACTGGACGTGGTCGCAACCCGCGTCGGCCCCCGTCAATGCGCGGGGCGAGCAGATCACCGGCCCCGGTCGCGTGGTGCGCCATGTGGTGAGCTTCTATGTCGTTGGAAATGGTAATCCCACCGGCAGCGGGCATCTCGTGAAGTTGGAAACGATGAAGGCCCGTCTGCTGGGCGGCGACCAGCGTGCTGCCGCTATTTTGGTCTCGGCGGAGGAACGGGAAGGGGGCTCATCCGATGCCGCGATCACCGCTTTTCTCCATGATCTGGGCAATGTGAAGGATTTGGCTGACCGCAGCCTCGGAACCCGCTAAGACCCTTCGCATGTGCGGAATAGCGGGCATCTTCCACCTTGAAACGGCCAAGCCGGTCGATCCGGCGCGGGTCGGGCTGATGCTGGACGCCATGCCGTGGCGCGGGCCGGATGACAGCGGCATCTGGACCGCGCCGGGCGTGGGGCTGGGGCATTTGCGCCTGTCGATCATCGATCTCAGCAGCGGCGCGCAGCCGATGCTGACCGAGGATGAGAGTCTCGCCGTCGTCTTCAACGGTGAAATCTATAATTTCATGGAGGTCCGCGCGGAGCTGGAGGCCAAAGGCCATATCTTCCGCACGCATAGCGACACGGAAGTCATCCTCCACGGCTATCGTCAATGGGGCGAGGCCTGTGTCGAAAAGTTCAACGGCATGTTCGCCTTCGCCCTGTTCGATGCGCGGGCGCAGTCGCTCTGGCTGGTGCGCGACCGATTGGGCGTGAAGCCGCTCCATTATGCGCTGCTGTCGGACGGCAGCCTGATCTTCGGGTCGGAATTGAAGAGCCTGCTCGCCCATCCATTGCTGCGGCGCGCGCCGGACCTGTCGGCGGTCGAGGACTATCTCGCTTACGGTTACGTGCCCGACGATGCCTGCATGGTCGCGGGCGTGCGCAAGCTGGGGGCGGCGGAGACTCTGCGCATCGTGCGCGGGCGTCCCTTGCCGCAGCCGCAGCGCTATTGGGATGTGAGCTTTGCCGACCGTAGCAAGGCATCTCCGCAAGCGCTGGAGGAGGAACTGGTCGCGCTGATGCGGCAGGCGGTGCGATCCCGCATGGTGGCGGACGTGCCGCTTGGCGCATTCCTGTCAGGCGGGGTGGACAGCAGCAGCGTGGTCGCGCTGATGGCCGAGGCATCGAAACAGGCGGTCAAGACCTGCACCATCGGCTTCGATGTCAAGGAACTGGACGAAACCGCCTATGCCGATCGGATCGCGCGGCGCTTCGCCACCGATCATCGCTCGCGGATCGTATCGCCTGACGATTATGGGCTGATCGATACGCTTGCTGCTCATTTCGACGAGCCTTTTGCCGATGCCTCAGCTCTGCCGACCTACCGGGTGTGCGAATTGGCGCGGGAGCAGGTCACGGTCGCGCTTTCGGGAGACGGCGCGGATGAGGCCTTTGCGGGCTATAGGCGGCATCGCTTCCAGATGCAGGGGGAGCGGTTGCGCGGACTGATCCCGGCTTCGGTGCGTCAGCCCTTGTTCGGGACGCTGGGGCGCTATTATCCCAAGGCCGATTGGGCGCCGCGGGCGTTGCGAGCGAAGTCGACCTTGCTCGAACTGGCGGGGGAGGGCGGGGAAGCCTATGCCGCCTCGGTCGGGGTGACGCCGCATGCCTTGCGGCAGAAGCTGTTCAGCCAGGATATGAAGACGCGGCTTGGCGCCTATCGGGCGGAGGACCGTTACATCAAGGCCATGGGGGAGGCGCCTGCCCGCGACCCGCTGGACCGGGCGCAATATGCCGACATCCGCATCTGGCTGCCCGGCGACATCCTGACCAAGACCGACCGGATGAGCATGGCCGTCAGCCTGGAAGCGCGAGAGCCGCTGCTCGACCACCGGCTGGTCGAATTCGCCGCGCGCTTGCCGGTCGCCCAGCGGATCAGGGGCAATAGCGGCAAATATCTCATGAAGAAGGCGATGGAGCCTTATCTGCCGCAGGATATTCTCTACCGGTCGAAAATGGGCTTCGTGACGCCGATCAGCGCCTGGTTTCGGGGGCCGCTCGCCGGGGAGGCGACGGCGATCGCCGGAGGATCGGCGCTGGCGAAGACGGGCTGGTTCGATACCCGGATGCTGGGCAAGGTCGCGGCGGATCACAAGGCCGGGCTGGCCGATCACGGCCGGCTGCTTTGGCAGTTGCTGATGTTGGACAAGGCTTTGGGAAGGCTGTTTGCCCTTTGATCCGGCTTATACGTGCTCCTGCCTTCGCAGGAGCACGATGGATTTCAACCTTGAAAGCTGTTCCAAGGGGTGCCAACGGAGCGGACACGCTAAAGCTGATCAGGGTCCATAGGTGACAGTCTCCAAGGAAATATTGCGGGTGCGCCTGTACCTGCTGTGTCTGCTGGGGGACATGGCGGGGCTTTTCCTGTCCTTTCTGCTGGCCAATCTGCTGGTGTTGGGCGCGTTTTCCGGCGAGCCGGGCAAGCCCCACGGTCTCGTCATGTTCGCGATGATCGCGCCGCTCTACGTGCTGCTGGGGATACAGGGCGGCGCCTATGGCATCCACATGCTGGAGGATCTGCGGCGCGGCATCTTCCGGAGCCTTCTGGCCCTGGCGCAGGCGGCGATGCTGATGCTGCTGATCGTCTATCTGGGCAAGATTGCGGAGCAGCTTTCGCGCCTGACGTTCGTCGTGGGTCTCGGCTTTTCGGCGGTCAGCGTTGCTGTGGTGCGGCTGGCCATCGACCGCCTGGGCGCTCTGCTATTGGGCGAGGTGCCGCATCTGACCGTCGTGATCATGGATGGCGTGGCGATCGACACCGGCCCGCATATGCATGTGATCGAGTCCGCCGTAGCTGGTTTGCATCCCAAGGGGCATGATGCTGACATGGCCGCGCGTCTCGCCGCCGCCGTGGGCATGGCGGAGCGCGTGATCGTCGCCTGTCCGATGGAGCGGATGAGCGACTGGTCGGTGGCGCTGAAGTCGCTCTCCGCACGGGGCGAGATCGTCGTGCCGGAACTGCTGCGCTTCGCCCCGGCGCGAGTGGACGAGTTTGACGGCCAGCCCACGATCATCGTGGCGGGCGGGCCTTTCCAGTTCCGCGATCGGCTGATCAAGCGCTTCTTCGACATTGTGGTGGCGACGGCGGCGACCATCGCTTTGTCGCCGGTGTTGATTGCGGCGGCGCTGGCGGTGAAGCTGACCAGTCCCGGCCCGATCATCTTCCGCCAGCCGCGCATCGGCCGCGATGCCCGGCCGTTCAGCATCTACAAATTCCGATCGATGCGCACCGATGCCAGCGACCGCAAGGCCGATAAGCTGACTGCGCGCGACGATGACCGGGTGACGGCGGTGGGCCGCTTCCTGCGCAAGACCAGCATCGATGAATTGCCGCAACTCTTCAACGTGTTGCGCGGCGACATGAGCATCGTCGGCCCGCGTCCCCATGCCGCCGCCGCCAAGGCGGGGGACAGCCTCTATTGGGAGGTCGACGATCGCTATTGGGAGCGGCATTGCATCAAGCCGGGCATGACCGGCCTTGCGCAGGTGCGCGGGCATCGCGGATCGACCGATCATCATCAGGATTTGATCGACCGCCTCCAGTCGGACCTTGAATATGTGACCAAATGGTCGATCTGGCGCGACCTGCGCATCATCGTGGCGACGATCGGCGTGCTGGTGCATCACAAGGCCTATTGATGAACGCGATCGATCTTGTCGCTGCGCTGGTTTTGCTGCTGTCGCTGGTGGCGGTAGCGTGGCCGTTTCTCCTTTATCCGCTGATCCTGCGGGCCTTGCCGACGCGGCTGGAACGGCCCGTGGCGGGGCCGACGCCTTCTGCGTCGCTGTTGTTCTGCGCCTATAATGAGGCGGCAGCGATGCCGGAAAAGCTCGCCAATCTGGCGATGTTGAAGGCGCGTCATCCGGGCCTTGAAATCCTCGCCTTCGACGATGGTTCGTCGGACGAGACGGCAGCGCTGATCACGGCGCAGGGTGATCTGGTGACGCTGCTGCGCGGGCCGGGGCGCAGCGGCAAGGCGCATGGCATGAAGCTGCTAGCGGCGCGGGCGAAGGGCGACGTGCTGATCTTCACCGACGCCAATGTGATGCTGGATGCGGACGCGATCGACAATTTGCTGGCGCGCTATGCCGACCCGGAGATCGGCGGCGTGCTGGGTTCGCTGCATTATATGGGCGATGGCGAGAGCGCGACGGCCTCGGTCGGTTCGCTCTACTGGCGGATCGAGGAACGGTTGAAGGACGAGGAATCGCGCACCGGCAATGTGCTGGGGGCGGATGGATCGATCTTTTCGATCCGGCGGGCGCTCTATCCCGAATTTCCCGATAGTGTGCTCGACGACCTGACCGTTTCCATGGCGGTGGTCTTTGCGGGCAAGCGGCTGGTGAAGGCGAAGAATGTGATTGCCCGCGAGCGATTGGTCGCGGCGCGGGGCGATGAATATCGCCGCAAGGTCCGGATCGCCGCCCGCGCCTGGCACACGCACAGCCATTTGCGGCCGCAACTACGGCGCATGGGTACGCTGGACCGCTTCAAATATGCCTCGCGTAAGATCGTGCGCTGGTTCGGCGGCCTCTTCATCCTGACGGGGATTATCGCGGCGGGGACGCTGACGATGCGGTTTTCTCCGACGCTCTATATGATCGGCGGATTGACCGGCGTGTTCATCCTCTGGCGCGGCTTGCGCTCCAGGGGCGGCCCGTTCGCGGCGGTGGTGGATATCGTGATCGCCTATTTCGCGACCTTGCAGGGCGTCGTGAAAGCGATGAGCGGCCGCACCGTCACCATCTGGAATCCGGCCAAGTCGCGCTGATCCCTCTCGCCAAAGCGGCGGCATATTGTATAGGCGACCTACCCTTTAGCGGAGCCAAGGCGTGATTACTTACCAGCGGGTGGCGAAAGCCGCCGGCAAGCATCTGACCCGGACCATGCTGGCTGTGCGCAAGGCGCTGGGCGCGCGTGCGAACCGGGGTTGCCCCGCCTGCGGGCAGGCGGTGGTGGGATTCTTCCGCTATGGCGACAATGCCGAATGGGGCTGCCCGAACTGCGGCGCTTCCCCACGCGAGCGGCTGATGAACCATCTGATCGCGGGCGATGTGCTGACGGTGCCAGGGCAGGGCGCGGTGCTGCATATGGCGCCCAATGAAGCCAGCCTCGTGCGCCGCTTTTCCGTTGCCGCCGATTATACGCCCGCCGATCTCGATCCGGGCCGCTACCATGTGCCGAACATGCGGCGCGTCGACCTCATGGCGCTCAATGACAGCGAACGCTACGACCTGTTCTATGCCAGCCATGTGATGGAGCATGTGCCGGACGATCATGCCGTGTTGCGTAACATCCATGGCGCGTTGAAGCCGGGCGGTGAGGCCTGGCTGATCGTGCCGCTGTGGGAGAAGCCGACCGAGGACGGCAGTTTCGACATTCCCCCACGCGAACGCGAGCGGCGCTTCGGCCAGTGGGATCATGTGCGCCAATATGGTTTGGACTTTGCGGACCGCATCCGCGCGGCCGGCTTTGAACTGGAAGAGATCGACGCGAGCGGGATCGATGCCGATACGCGGCATTATTATGCGCTGGACGACCGCCTGTTCCGCGCCCGCAAGCCTGTGCGAGCCTGATCCCGGTGAGCGAACCGCTCGGCAGGGCGCTCGCCCGGATGGAGGCTTCGGCCCGCATCCTTGCCCTTGTCAAGCTCGCAAATGTCGGGCTGACGCTGATCTGGGGCTTTGCCGTCACCTATGTGTTTGTGCGCGCCCTCCCGCTGCGCGAGTTCCAGTCCTTCCTGCTGCTGGTGGCGTTCGGCAATTTCACCATTTCCGCTGAGTTCGGCCTGACCAGCATCATCTATGCGCGGCTGCGGCGGCATTGGCTTGGGCTGGGACAGGATGATGCAGGCGGCTTCCGGCTGGAAGAAATGGGGGTGCTGTTCCTGTTCCTTGGCCTGCTGATCGTCGGCGGCTTTGCGATCCTGTCGGTCGCGCTCGCTCTGGGTGGGCTGCATAGCGGCATGCCGCTGCTGTTCCTGCTGTTCTTCCTCTCCGCCTGTCTCAACCTGCCCGCGCTGCTGGCCAAAAGGGCGTTGGCGGCGGTGGACGGCAATTTCCTTTGGGAAGCGCTCGACTGCCTGCGCCGGGTGATGACGATCGCGCTGCTGCTGTTCATCCTGCAAGGGCTGGACCCGCGCCTGTCGGTGGCCTTGCAGCTTTGCGTGAGCATCGCAGTGATCGGCTATGCCATAGCACTGGTGCATGGGCGCCTGGGTATGGAGGTCCGGCACTGGCTGTCCTTCCGCGTCGGTGGAGGCCATGTCCGCGCCAATTATCTGCGTGACATCGGGGCTTCGGCGGCGTTCACCATTTCCGAAATCCTGGCCTATAACGCGCCATATTTTACGATCGCCGCCGCCACTCATGATGCGCGGCCGATGCTGATCTTCGACTTTTTCTTCAAGATGTCGCGCTCGCTTTCAATGCTCGTCCGGGCGACCGTGGAGGCGGCCTTGCCCCGGATCACGCGGGCCTTTCACGCGGGCGACAGGGCGCGGTTGCGCCAGTTGGTGGGGCGGGCGCTGGGCGTTGCCCTGTTCTTTGCGCTCGGCGCTTCGGGCGCCTTACTTCTGTTTGGGGAGTGGCTGTTCGCCAAGCTGTTCGATGGCCGCGCAGTGATCGACCGCATCGATCTGTTGCTGATCGGCGGTGCGTTGCTGGCGCTCGCGGTGATCTGCGTGTCGGTCTATGTGCAGGGCGCTTTGGGCCGGTTTACCCTGTTGCTGGGGCGGTCGCTGCCTTTTCTCGCCGGTTCGTTGCTCAGTGTGCCGCCGGCAAGGATTTTCGCGCCGGAGCGGTTCGATCTGCTGTTCCTGATCCTCTATACGCTGACCCTGTTCGTGACGGCCGCCATTCATGGCGCTTCCCTCCGCCAATTGGTGGGCAGGCGCGGATGAACGTCGCCCTGAAAGTTGCGATGTGCGATCCATCGCTGTTTACCGGGCGCTATGACGACAGCCTCTGCGCGGCGATGGCGGCGGAGGGGATGGACGTGACCCTGCTTGGCCGCCCCAAGCGCGTGACCGATGCGATCGTGCCGCAGGGCTATCGCTATGATGCGCGCTTCTTCCGCCGGAGCGAAGCGCTGCGCGGGCGGATCGGGGAAGGGCGGGCCTTCCGTCTGCTGAAGGCGGCTGAATATGGGCTGAGTTGTGCCCTGGGCGATCTCGGCATTCTGGGCGATGCCGATGTCGCGCATATGCAATGGCTTCCGCTGGCGCCTGCCGACCGGGTCATGCTGAAGCGGTTGAAGGACAGGACGGCGCTGGTCCATACGGTCCATAATGCCGATGCCTATCATGCCGATGCTGGGGTGCAGGGTAGGGGCTATCGCGACTTGCTCGATATGTTCGACGCGCTGATCGTTCATGGCGAGACGACCCGCTTGGCGCTGGAGCGGCAGGGCGTCGATCCCGGGCGCATCCATGTGACGCCGCATCCGCCGATGCGGCTGGCCCCTGCCGGGCCGGATGATCTGACGCAGGTGCCTGACGCATCCCTGCCGCGCCTGCTCTTTTTCGGTACGATCCGGCCCTATAAGGGCGTCGATCTGCTGGTGGATGCCTGCCTGTCGCTCTGGCGGGCAGGGCATCGCTTCGAACTGGTGCTGGCGGGCAAGCCGTTCATGGACATCGCGCCGCTGCTCGATAGCGTGCATACAGCGGGCTTTAGCGAGCGGCTGATCACCGACCTCGGCTTCCTGACCGAACAACGGCTCGACGCGCATATGGCGAAAGCGGATGTCTTGGTCTTCCCCTATCGGCATATCGACAGCAGCGGCGCTTTCCTGTCGGCGCTGCACCATGGCAAAGCGATGGTGACGTCCGACGCGGGCATGTTCGCGAGCTTGCCCGATGAGGTTGCCGTCAGGGCGTCCGCAGGAAATGCGCCGGCGCTTGCGCAAGCCCTCTTGCCCCTCGTAGAAAGCGCGGCCATCAGGCAGGCTTTGGGAGCGCACGCGCGTACCTATGGAGATTCAATGGGCAATTGGAAGGACATGGCGCTGGCCACCATCGCGATTTACCGCAGTGTGACCCGCGCCAAGGTGACCAGAAGATGAGCCGCTATGTTCGTGAACTGCGCGACCGGGCGCTGGCTGTGCGTCTGGCTCTGGCGGGCCGTGTCCATCAATATCCCGAAATTCAGGCGCTGCGGCGGTTTCTGAGCACCTTCATGGTGGACTGCGTATTCGACGTCGGGGCCAATCGCGGGCAATATGCGACGATGCTGCGCAAGGATGCGGGGTTCCGGGGCATGATCCTCTCTTTCGAACCCAATCCGGAGATTTTCGCGGAACTGGAACGAAGCGCCGCGTCAGACGGCAAGTGGCATGCGTTCAACATGGCGCTGTCCGATTTCGACGGCACGGCCAGCTTCAACATCATGGCCGCCGACCAGTTCAGTTCCTTGAAGAAACCGTCGGGGCAGCAGGACGCGATCTTTGCCGAACGCAACAAGGTGACGCGCACGGTCGACATGCAGTGCCGCCGCCTTGAAAGCGTGCTGCCGGAACTGAAAAGCGCCCATGGCTTTGCCCGGCCCTTTTTGAAGATGGATACGCAGGGGCATGACCTCTCCGTCTGTGAAGGCGCAGGCGGTGTATTGAGCGAAATGGCTGGCGTTCAAACCGAACTCGGCGTCCGGCCGATTTATGAGGACGGCACCGGCTATCGGGACATGATCGACTGGCTGGCGAGCCGCGCTTTCGCGCCTTCGGCCTTCTTCGCCAACAACAAGGGCCATTTCCCGCTGCTGGTCGAGATGGATGGCATTTTCGTCAATCAGGCGTTGTTGCCACAGGAACGTTGATGTTCGATCGGTCGCGTCCCATCAGTGCCACCCGCCTGTTCATCGCGGGCGCGATTGGGCTGACGCTCTGGCTGGGCGCGGCTTTTCTTTGGCATGTGACCTATCGGCAGGGCATCAGCCTGGCCGTCATCCTGTTCCTCGATCAGGATTTTCCGGCACTGTTCGGCGGGCTGCTGTTGCTGACGCTGGCCGCGCCCTTTGCGGAAGGGCTGGGCTGGCGTCTGCCGCTGCCGCGTGCGCGGGTGATGGTGCCGTTGGTCGCGCTGTTTGGCCTTGTCGCCTGGGCGGGGCATTATTGGCTGTTCCAGGACTATTCCATCTCCCGCGATGAGGAGGTGGCACGTTTTGCCGCCGCCTATATGCGGGAGGGTTTTCTGGCGCGGCCGATCCCGATGGAGTGGGAAGCCTATCGCCGGGCGATCATGCCCGAATTCTTCTCGCCCTTCGGCGCGGCGGATTATTGGACGGCGGCCTATCTGCCGGTGAACAGCGCGATCCAGGCGCTGTTCTGGCAGTTGGGCGATCCCAATCTGGCGGGACCGGCGCTGCTGATGGCGGGGTTGTTCGCATTGTGGCGAGTGGCGCTGCATCTCTTCCCCGACCGGCCCGATGCGGTGTGGGTGACTATGCTGCTGGCGCTATCATCGGCGCAGCTTTGGGTCACGGCGATGACGCCCTATGCCATGACCGGGCATTTCGCGCTCAACATGGTCTGGCTGGCGCTGGTGCTGCGCGGAGGGCTGGTCGGGCATCTGAGCGCGGGCGTGGTCGCGCTGGCGGCGGCGGGGCTGCATCAGTGGCATTTTCCGCCGATCTTCATCGCGCCCTTCATCCTCTGGATGCTGCTTGGACGCCGGTGGAAGGTCGCGATTTTCCATATCCTCGTGCTGGCGGCGATCGTCATCGTCTGGGCCAAGCTCTGGCCGGCTTTCCTGAGCCATGTGCTGGGCCAGCCGACCGATGTGCGGCCCTCGGCAGGAGTGGCGGATAAGGTGGGGAGCCTGTTCGAGCGGCTGGGCGACCGCTGGCAGCCTCTGGTAAATCTCAGCCGCTTTGCCGCCTGGAACAATATATTGATGGTGCCGCTGGCCACGCTGGGCGTGTTCGCCATGCGCTGGCGCAAGGCGATCCGGGGGCAGGAGATCGCGCTGCCCTTGGCGCTGGGGTGCTTTGCGGGTTGCGCCTTGGCCTTGGCGCAGGGCTATGGCTGGGGTTATCGCTATGCCCATGGCTTTATCGGGCCTTTTTGCCTGCTTGCGGGCCTGGGTTGGGCGCGGTTCAGAACGGGGGCGATCCGGCCGGTCTTTCTGGGGGTGGCGATCACGCTGCTCGGCAGCGCCTATCTCGTCTGGCGGACGCATGGCTTCGTTGCGCCCTATGCGGCGAGCCATCGGATGATTGATGCGTCGCAGGCGGACGTTGTGCTGGTCGATCCGCGTGGGGGGCTTTACGTCACCGATCTGGTGCGGGGGCGCAATGGCGTGCCGGGCAAGCCGATGGTGATGAACCTGGGCATGTTGACGCTCGATCAGGTCGACAATCTCTGCAAAAATTATGTGGTGGAGCTGTTCGATCGGGCGGAATTCCGGCCCCTGGGCGTGCCCCTGGCGCGCTGGAATCTGGGGCGGATGGACGCCCTGCGCGCACATATGAAGGAAGAGGGCTGCGACAAGCCGGTCCAGCCGCCCTTGCCGGAGACGGAGGAAGAGGCGTTCAACGCGGCGGGCGATGTGTTGTAAGGGGCGTTATTGCCCCTTCACATAGACTCGCTTGCCGCCGATCCATGTTTCCAGCACCTGCGTCGCGCGAATCTCGTTGGCGCTGGCGGCGGAAATATCCCGGTCGATCAGGAGGAAATCCGCTCGCTGGCCGGGAATCAAGCTGCCAAAGCGCTTTTCCGCAAAGCCCGCATAGGCCGCCTGTCGCGTGAACCCGTCCAGCGCCACTTGGAAGTCTATGCGCTGCTCGGGCATCCAGCCGCCGGCCGGTTGCCCCGATGCATCCTCGCGAGTCATGGCGGCGGCGATGCCGGGGAAGGGATTGGGGCTTTCCACCGGCACGTCCGATCCGAAGGCGAGGGGGACGCGATTGTCCAGCATCGCCTTCCACGCATAGGCGCCCTTCAACCGGGCCTCGCCCAGCCGCGCCGTCGCCATGCGCCAGTCGGAGGTCTGATGCACCGGCTGCATCGAAGCGACGATGCCAAATTGCCCGAAGCGCGGCAGCTCGGCCGGATCGACGATCTGGGCATGTTCGATGCGCCAGCGCCGGTCGCCCTTATAGGTTTCGCTCAGTTCCTGAACGGCATCCAGCACTTCGCTATTGGCCGCATCGCCAATGGCGTGAACCGCGATCTGGAAATTGTCCATCGCCGCCCGGCTCATGATATTGCGGAGCTGCGTCGAGGGGATCATCGGTAGCCCGCGCTGCCCCGGCGCATCGGCATAGTCGGCCTTCAGCCACGCCCCGCGCGACCCCAGCGCGCCATCCAGGATCAGCTTGATCCCGCCCATGCGCAGATGGTCGTCATAGAGCCACGGCGTCGGCTCCGGCCCGGCGATCAGCACCATGTTTTCGAGGCCAAGGGCATAGGAGATGATCCGAACCCGCAGCGCCCCGCGATCGGCGGACCGCCGGAAAGCCTGCCAGTCCTCGATGCTGGTGCCCATGTCGGCAATGCCGGTGATGCCCTGTTTGAGCAGCGCCTGCTGCGCCTTCTCCAGCGCGATGTCGCGGTCCTTGGCTGCGGGCGGCGGGACGACCCGCGTCACCAGTTCCATCGCCTTGTCCACGAACACGCCCGCAGGCCTGCCGCCCGCCATTTCGATCCGCCCGCCCGCAGGCGCCTTGGTCGCGGCGGTGATGGCAGCCGCCTTGATCGCCTGCGAATTGGCCCAGCCCGCATGACCGTCGATCCGTTCCAGCCAGACAGGCACGTCGCTCACCGCCGCGTCCAGTTCGGCAGCGGTGGGGAATCGGCCCAGGCCCCAGATTTCCTGGTTCCAGCCCGTCCCGATGATCCACTTTCGTCCCGTATTGGCGGCGGCATAAGCCCTGATCTTCGCCTGCGCCTCCGCCAGTGATTTCGTGTCCGACAGATCGAGGGTGATCAGCGACAGGCCATAGCCCATGACATGCCCATGAGCGTCGATCAGGCCGGGAATCAGCGTCTTGCCGCCCGCGTCCAGTTTGAAGTCGGGACGTTTGGGCTGTGGAGGCTCCGGTTCATTTTTCTTGCGTTTTTTGGGACGGGCGTATTCCGGTTCCTGATAGCGGTCGGACAGCAGCTTCTCGACCTTGCCTTCATCGTCGATGGTCAGCGCCTTGAAGCGCACCAGCCGCCCATTGGCGTCCAGCGCGATCCCGTTCACATTGTCGATCACGCCCGAAGCCAAAGCCGCGCCGGGTAAGGCAAGTGCAGCCGCTGCTGCCAGCAGAGCAGCCTTCATGCCCGCGTGATCCGCCGCACGATAGCGCTGGTATCCTGCCGATGGCCGCCCATCGCCTGCACATCGGCGTAGAATTGATCGATCAGCGCCGTCACCGGCAAGGTCGCGCCATTGGCCCGCGCTTCTTCCAGAGCCAGTCCCAGATCCTTGCGCATCCAGTCGACCGCGAAACCGAAATCGAAGCTGTCCGCCGCCATCGTCTTCCAATAATTATCCATCTGCCAGCTTTGCGCCGCGCCGCCGGAGATCGCATCGAATACCTTGTCCAGATCCAGTTCCGCGGCCTGCGCAAAGCGCAAAGCTTCAGCGAGGCTCTGCACCACGCCCGCGATGCAGATCTGGTTCACCATCTTGGCGGTCTGGCCCGCGCCCGCGCGCCCGACATGGACGATGCGCGGTGCATAGGCCTGCATCACGATCTTCGCCGCCGCGACTGCGGGTTCGCTGCCGCCGCACATCACCGCAAGCCGGCCTTTTTCCGCACCAGCCTGACCGCCTGTCACCGGCGCGTCGACGCAATGCAGCCCCCGGCTTTCGCCCTCCACGAACAATTGCCGCGCGATCCGCGCCGAAACCGTCGTATGGTCGATGAACAGGCCTCCGGGCTTCATCGAGCGAAAAGCGCCGTCGCGGCCCAACGTGATCTGACTGAGATCATCGTCGGTGCCGACGCAACTGATGACGATCTCCGCATCCTCCGCCGCCTTGGCCGGGTTGATCGCGACTTCGCCGCCATAGGCCTCCGCCCAGCGCTTCGCCTTGCCGATGGAGCGGTTGTAGACGGTAAGCTGATGCCCTGCTTTCGCCAGATGCCCCGCAATCGGGCCGCCCATGACGCCCAGGCCGATAAACGCGATTTTAGCCATATGCCTCGATCAGTTAGATGCGCGCGCCAATGCCATAGGCAGAGTTTTCCGTCAGTGCCAGTTCCTTCCGCCGCAATTTTGAGGTAGGGCGCCGCCCATGAACACGCTGACCAAGATCGAGAGCGCCACGCCGCTACCCATTTCCGTCGATGACATATTGGCGGCGCGCGTGCGAATTTCGGGCTCGGTCGTGCATACGCCGACGCTGGTCAGTCAGACACTGTCGGCCATGTTCGGTTGCAAAGTGTATCTGAAGTTCGAAAATCTTCAGTTCACCGCCGCGTACAAGGAGCGCGGCGCGCTCAATCGCCTGCTTCAACTGGACGAGAAAGCGAAGAAGAAGGGCATCATCGCCGCCTCGGCCGGCAATCATGCGCAGGGTCTTGCCTATCATGGCAAGCGCCTGGGCGTGCCCGTCACCATCGTCATGCCCACCACCACCCCGACGGTGAAGGTGACGCAGACGCAAGGGCATGGCGCCACGGTCGTCCAATATGGCGAGAAATTCGACGATGCCTATGCCCATGCCCGCAAGCTGGAGGTGGAGCAGGGTCTGACCTTCGTCCATCCCTTTGACGAGCCGGACATCATGGCCGGGCAGGGCACAGTTGCGCTCGAAATGCTGGAGGACGCGCCGGAGATCGACACGCTGATCATCCCGATCGGCGGAGGCGGCCTGTTTTCGGGCGTGGCGACGGCGGCCAAGGCGATGAAGCCGGATATCAAGATCTATGGCGTGCAGGCGGAACTCTATCCGTCGATGTACGACTATATCAAGGGCGCCAACCTGCCTTGCGACGGCGATACGCTGGCGGAGGGCATCGCCGTCAAGCAGCCGGGCGAACTCACCCGCCGTTTCGTCGAGCGGCTGGCGGACGATGTGCTGCTGGTCAGCGAGCGCCATCTGGAGGAAGCGGTCAGCCTGCTGCTCCAGATCGAAAAGACGGTGGTGGAGGGCGCGGGCGCCGCAGGCCTTGCCGCGCTGTTGACGCATGGGCAGGAATTTGCCGGGCGCAAGGTCGGCCTGATCCTGACCGGCGGCAATATCGACACGCGCCTGCTGGCGAATGTGCTGCTGCGCGATCTGGCGCGTTCGGGCCGCCTGGCGCGGTTGCGGATCATCCTGCAGGATCGGCCGGGCGCGCTGTTCCATGTGGCGCGCATCTTCGACCAGGAAGCGGTCAACATTCTCGAACTGTCGCACCAGCGGATATTTACCAATCTGCCGGCCAAGGGTCTTAGCCTGGACGTCGAATGCGAGACGCGCGACGGCGCTCATCTGGAGCGCCTGATCGCGGCCTTGCGCGCGGTTGGATATGAGGTTGCGCCGATCGAAGTCGCCTGATCGACGCGGCCTCTGCCGCTTAACCAATTTTCGTGGTAAATAATCTTTTCACAGCGGCCCGCGGACGGCATAGTCGTCTCATGAATCAGGGGTCGGGCAACGCTGTGGGGGAGATGCGGTTGTGAGTGCGCCTTTCCGCTTTCCGCGTTTCTTTGTGACAAACCCCAGCCCTTGCCCCTATTTGCCGGGCAAGAGCGAGCGGAAGGTGTTCACCGAACTTAGCGGCGACAATGCTTCGGAGCTGAATGACGCCCTTGGCCGCATCGGCTTCCGGCGTAGCCAGAATGTCGCCTATCGGCCAAGCTGCGCGGATTGCTCCGCCTGCGTGTCGGTGCGCGTCGTCGCGGGCGAGTTCGAACCCAATGCGACCCAGCGCAAATTGCTGCGCAAGAATGAAGACCTCGTCATCACCGCCTGCAAGCCCTGGTCGACCGAGGAGCAGTTCGCGCTGTTGCAGCGCTATTTGCGCGCCCGTCACCCCGGCGGCGGCATGACCGAAATGGACGAGATGGACTTTGCCGACATGGTCGAACAGACCCCGGTGGAAAGCCATGTCGTCGAATATCGCGAACCGGGCGAGGATGGCCGCCCCGGTAAGCTGATCGGTGCCTGCCTGACCGACCGGCAGGGGGATGGCCTCTCGATGATCTACAGCTTCTTCGATACGGAACTGGAGCATCGCAAGGGGCTGGGCAATTTCATCATCATGGATCATATCCTGCGCGCGGCGAAGGCCGGGCTGTCCTATGTCTATCTCGGCTATTGGGTCGAGGGATCGCAGCGGATGCAGTACAAGATTCGCTATCGACCGCTCGAAAGGCTGAGCCGCAACGGCTGGACCCGTTTCGACCCGCAGGAACAGGCGCAGGCCGTGCGGGAGGCGGAAAGCCGCGATGAGCCCGCGCTGCCACGCGAACTGGCGGCGATCTTCCGCAAATAAGACTGCTGGAATTCCCTATTCCTGACCGATGAAAGCCGGGGCGTATCGTCTTGCGGCTGGCGGAACGGTTTGCGCCGTTGCGGATTAATTTCCCACTACCGCATTGGAAAGCTTATTTAACTTTTTCCGTTACTGCATTCGGATGGATTGCAGCAATGGCAATGGATCTGGGTCGGTAGATGGACCGTTTTGCTGATCGCAGATTTGCGGAATTTCGCTCCGAACTGGCTCGGGACGGGCTGGAATGGGACGCGTTGCACTATCGTAATGAGTTGCTGTTCTCTCCGGTCTTCCAACGCGTCTCTCCGCCGCTGATTCGGTGGATCGCGGACTATCGCGGTCGCATATTGTCGCGAGAGATCGCTTCGGACCTGTTCGCCCGCCATTTTTCCTCCGACATGATCGGCAATGGCTGGCGCGCCATGCTGGACCGGCGTGACTGCATGGCGCTGGCCGATGCGGCGAGGCGGTCAAACCGGCCCGGTCCGGTTCCCGTCCGGATGCGCACCATATCGGGCGAGACGAGACCGGGGATCGTGCGCATGACGCTGGTCGCGGAACCCGATGAGGCGCCGCTGTGGTACGGCACGGTCGAGGACATCGATGAGCGTTATGACCGGGATAGCCGCGCATTGGCCGATGCGCTGGCGGAAAGCCGGCAACATTATCGCTGGTCGGTCGAGCTTAGTCCGCAGGTGCCCTGGACCGCAGCCCCCAACGGCGCGATCGAGGAGGTTGGCCCCCGCTGGCAGGATCTGACCGGCATCCCCCCGGCCCAGGCGCGTGGCGTGGGGTGGATCGATTCGCTCCACCCCGACGATGTCGAACGGACGCTGGCCGTCTGGACGGAAAAGCTCCGTACGGGGGATTCGGTGGATGTCGATTATCGGCTGCGCCTGGCCGATGGCGGTCATCGCTGGATGCGATCCCGGGCCTCGGCGCGGCGGGATGCGAAGGGCCGGATCGTGCGCTGGTATGGCACGCTGGAGGATATCCACGCACAGAAACTGGCGCAGCGCGAATTGGCGAATAGTGAGGAACGTTTCCGCCTGGCGGTGCAGTCGGCGCGCCTGGGCATATGGGATTTCGATGCGGTCGCTGGCACCCGGACCTGGTCGCGGGAATTCCGGTCGATGCTGGGCCTGTCCGACACGGAGCCGGCGACGAGCGAGCTGGCGTTGCGGCTGGTGCACCCGGAGGACCGGCCCCGCCTTGCCGAAATGCTCGACGCTGTGGCGAACGAGCGCATGCCGCCGCATTTCGAAGCGAGCCTCCGGGTATACAGGGCTGATACCGGCGCTTTGCGGTGGATCAAAAGCGTCGGATGGAGCAGCTTTTCCGAATCGGGCCGACCGCTGCGCGTCATCGTCACCTTCCAGGACGTCACGGAGGAAAGGAACAGCGAGGAACGCATCCGCTGGGCCGCGACTCATGATCCGATGACCCATATGCCCAATCGGGCGCTGTGGCAGGCGACGCTGGAGGACATGACGGAGCAGGCCCACCGGACCGGCGTAAGCTTCGGCTTGATCCTGGTCGATATCGACGATCTGAAGCGGACCAACGACATGCTCGGCCATGATGCGGGCGACGCGCTGCTGTGCGGGTTTGCGCAGCGCTTCGCTTCTTGCGCGCCTGCCGACGCGATGGTCGGGCGGCTTGGCGGCGATGAATTCGGCATGATCGCGCCTTCGCTCGCCAGTTGCGCGGCGCTCATGGAATGGAGCGCCCAGTTGCTGGGCGGTGTCCGGGCGCCCTATGTTCATAATGGCCGCTCGCTCGATTACGGCATCAGCATGGGCGGCGCGGTCTTTGGCGAACATGGCGACGACGCGGCCGAATTGCTGAAGGCGGCGGACCTGGCGCTTTATGCGTCCAAATCCTCGGGACGAGGACGGCTGACATTGTTCCAGTCGCAATTGCGCGCCGAAGCGCAGCAGCGCAGTTCGATGATCCACATGGCCCGGCAAGCCATAGCGGACGATCTGGTGGTGCCCTATTATCAGCCCAAGGCCGATATGAAGACGGGCCGGATATTGGGATATGAAGCGCTGCTGCGCTGGCAGCACCCCCGCACGGGCATCCATGCGCCCGACAGCATCGCAGCGGCATTCGACAATGCGGAAATCGCCGTCGAACTAACCGAAAAGATGCTGGCGAAGGTGGTCCGCGACGTCGAGCGGTGGTTACGGGCCGGCTATGATCCGGGCCGCGTCGCCATCAACGCTTCGGCCGCGGATTTCATGCAGCACGACTTTGCCGGCTATGTCCTCGACCATCTTGCCCGCTGCGCCATCCCGCCACAACAGTTCGAGATCGAGGTGACGGAGACGGTGTTTCTGGGCCGCGGGGCAGAACAGGTGGAGCAGGCGCTGCATCGCCTGTCGGCGGCGGGCGTGCGGATCGCGCTGGACGATTTCGGCACCGGCTATGCGTCGCTCAGCCATTTGAAGCAATATCCGGTCGATGTGCTGAAGATCGATCGCAGCTTCATCAGCAATATCGAACAGGATGCGGGGGATGCCGTCATCGTCGACGCCATCGTGAAGCTGGGCAGCAGCCTGGGCATGGAGGTCGTGGCCGAAGGCGTGGAAACGGCGGGACAGGTCGAATTGCTGATCGCGCGCGGTTGCATGATCGGTCAGGGCTATCTGATGGGCCGACCGCGTCCCTGGGCGGCGGTGCGATCGCAGGCCGCCTGACAATCTGCCCTAGCGGGCCTTTCGCCTGCGCGCGGGAACCTCCGTCACATAGGTTCGGGTGGTCGTGACGGCCGGCTGGATCACGACGGTCGTGGTGGTCGCGCCCGGATAATAATAGCCGTCCGCTATGAATCCGGGAGTCTGCGTCGTCGTGACCACGGGTTCTCCCGGAGCGCCGGGGCGGCGTATCGGATGCGGTGCGGCGGCATAGGGCGGCGGGTCGAAATCGACGCCGGGACCGCCGTTGACATGGCCTTCGAAGCGGCCTTCATAATCGCCGCTAAAGGTCTTTCCGTCCTTGTCGCGCCAGGTGCCGCTCCAGCGGCCCTCATAGCCCAGTGGCGGTGGAGGAGCTTCGTCCGGCGCGGTGACTTCGTCATCATAGCGCAAGCCGGGTGGAGGCGGCGCATCGTCGCTTCGATCCTGCCAGTCGACGTCGCTGCGATGGTCGTGCACGCGGCCATCGCGGTCGGTCATCACCGCATCGTCATAATAGCGCGACCAGCCATAGCCGCTTGCCGGGGCGGGCAGGCCATACATGCCGTAATTGCGGATATGATAAGCGGGGCCGACCCAGTAGCGGGGCAGCACATAGCCGACCGCCGGCCGACGATAGGCCGCCCAGCCGCCGGGCGCATACCAGCCCGCATACCAGCGGCCATGATGGCTCGGCCCCCAGCGGCGAACGGTCGTTCCCGAATGCGGCATTGCGGGTCGTGCGGCCATGCTGTTCCCCATGGCCGGACCGTTCGCAAAAACGGGCGTCGTCATCCCGATCGTCAGGACGGCGCCTGCCAGGATGGTGCTCCGGATATGCATGCTCGAATCCCCGTTTTCGGCTGATTTGTTAACGGTTTGTTTAGCATGATGGGCCGCGGCGATCCACGCATTGGCGTCCCTGCGCCTGTCCCGAAACGGGGCAGGGCATGCTCAGCCCAGGCGCGATCCGATTCGGGCTACCAGCGTTTCCAGTCCCGCCTTGTCGGCATCGTCGAAACGCGCGGGAACGGGGCTGTCGAGGTCGAGTACCACCGCGACGCGGCCGCCCACGATCACCGGCACGACGATCTCCGAAGCGCTGGCCGCATCGCAGGCGATATGGCCGGGGAAGGCGTGGACATCCTCGACCAGTTGCGTCTCGCCGCTGGCCGCCGCCGTGCCGCACACGCCTTTGCCCAGCGGAATGCGGATGCAGGCCGTCTTGCCCTGAAAAGGGCCGAGAACCAGTTGATCCTCGACCATCCGGTAAAAGCCCGCCCAATTGAGGTTCGGCAGAAACTGCCAGATGAGAGCCGAGATATTGGCCATATTGGCGATGGCATCAGGCTCGCCCGCCGTCAGCGCATCAGCGGCCGAAAGGAGATCGTCATAGAGCGTGGCTTTGTCGGCGTCGGCCGGAGGAGCGAAATCGAACATGGACGGGATATAGGGGGCGACGCGCGTGTCGACCAGTCTGAACCCATCGACATCATTTCGAACGATTGGCGCCTGCGTCCACCCTAGTTTCGATCGATCCTAATCGAACCGAACCTTGCCGCGCCCGGCCTTGACCGAACTGCGCGCTTTCTTGGCGTCGACCCGGCGGGCCTTGGCGGCCTTGCCGGGCTTGGTCGCCTTGCGGGCCTTGGGCACTATGGTCGCTTCCCGGATCAGCTCGACCAGCCGGGCCAGCACCTCCTGCCGGTTCAGGAGCTGCGACCGGGAGCCTTCGGAACGGAGGATCAGCACGCCTTCCGCCGTCATCCGCCGCCCGGCGATCACTGCCAGCCGGCGTTTCACCGCTTCGGGCAGGGAGAGGCTGTTCGCCACGTCGAAGCGCAACTGCACGGCGCTGTCGGTGGTGTTGACATGCTGGCCCCCGGCGCCGGTCGAGCGGACGAATGTTTCCGACAGTTCGTCAGTGTCGATGGCGATCGACCGGGTGACGGGGATGAGGGCCAAGCCTTACAGTCCCGCCTGTTCGAGCAGCTCCTGCCCGAAACCTGCCGCCGCAAAGGTCTCCGGCAGGGGAGCGGTCGCCTCCGCGGGCGCTTTCTCCCCGCGCGGGATGCTGAGAAAACGGCTGTGCAACAGCATGGGTCCGCTGCTGGTCCCATAGACCGGATCGCCCGCAATGCCAAAGCCCAGGCCATGCAGCGCGTGGGTGCGGATTTGGTGGGTCCGTCCCGTGCGCGGGGTGAAGACGATCAGTGCCCGGCCATCCTTTTCCGCGATCTTGCGCCATTCGGTGAGCGCGGCCTTGCCCGCCTTGGCCGGGATCATCCGCCAGCCCTGCGCTTGCGTGCTGACTTTCTTGATCGCGAGCTCGATGGTGCCGCTGTCCTCCGCCGGAACGCCGTCCACCACGGCGACATAGCGCTTTGCGACCGTCCCTGCCTCGAAAGCGGCGGCGAAGCGCTTGTGCGCCTTGGGATTGCGGGCGAGCAACAGGCAGCCGCTGGTGTCCCGGTCCAGCCGATGGACCGGCAGCGGCCAGCGCTGGAAGCCGAAGGTCAGCGAGGAGAGGTGGTTTTCCAGGGAAAGCGACCCGTCGCGCGGCGCGTCGACCGGCAGGCCGGCGGGCTTGTCGAGGATGATGGCCTCGCCATCGATAAACAGGACTCGGTCGTGAAGCAGGGACAAGAGGCGTTTCCGTAAATAGGAGGGCGATTGACGCGCGTGCGGCTTCCTATAGGGCGTGGAGATCATGGAGAACAGGGGGCATGAGGCGCACCCGCCGGGCGGAGGGCGGCTGGAATGGATCGATGTCGCACGCGGCATCGGCATCGTCGCCGTGGTCGTCGGTCATGTATGGACGCGGGGCGCGTTGCGCGACGCAATGTACAGCTTCCACATGCCGCTGTTCTTCCTGCTATCGGGCCTGCTGTCGCGGCCGCAGCCGGTGACGCGCTTCACCTGGCGCCAACTCGCGTCGCAGATGCGGCCCTATGCGGCCTTCCTGATTTTGCTGATCCTTGCCGACCAGATCATCGAAAGGATGAAGGGCGGGCGCCCAATCTTCCATAGCTGGCCGCAGGATGTGGCGCCGGTCCTGTTGGGCGGCTCCTGGCTGCGCGGGCCGTTCACCATTTTCTGGTTCGTGCCCTGCCTGATGATGGCCCGTATCCTGTTCAATATGGCGCTGGCCCGCTGGCCCGATCCGCTTGATCGGCGCTGGACGTTGCTGATGCTGCCCTGCCTGTTGCTCGCTTATGGTGTGGGCAAATTCACCAGCCTGTCGCCGCTTGGCCTGCTCACCGTGCCGATGGCGCTGGTCCTGCTGTGGCTTGGCGCGGTGTGGCGGCTTGTGACGTGGCGAGGCTGGATGCTGGCGCCTCTGATCCCGCTATCGCTGGCGGGGTTGATGGCGCTGCTGCCGACGCTCAATATGAAGGCGGCGGATTATGGCTGGCCGCTCCTGTCGGTCGGCTCGGCAGTGGCCACCAGCTTCCTGCTGTTCCGCCTTTCAGTGCGGATCGCGCCCTTTGGCGGTTGGATCGCGGCGATCGGTCGCGCGTCGCTGGTCATTATGTATCTGCATGTCGCGGTGATCCACTATCTCTCGCCCTATCTCAGCAAGCCGTGGCTGCTGATGCAGGCGCTGTTGCTGCCGATAGCGGCCTATTATCTGATCCGGGCCGTGCCTGGAGCGCGACGGATTTTCCTTTAGGGCTGCCTTATCCTGAAACACGTTCAGCATGACGATGTGCAAAGGATGACCGCCGACAAAAGTTCAATGCAGATGCCGCAGCTTGTCGGGATTCCGCATCACATAGATGCCGGTGACGCGCCCATCCTCGATGTCGAGCGCCGTCGTCTGGAACTCGCCATCCGCCTCGCGGGTGACGAAGCCGGGCAGGCCATTGATCAGCCCCAAGCGCACCAGCGTCGAGCCATATTTGCCGAACAGCACCGCCAGCGCCTTGTGGATCTGCATGACCTGGCCGAAGCCGAGCACCGGAACCACCGCTGCTGGCCGCTTGCCGCCGCCGTCGCTGTGGAGGCTGACATTCTGCGCCAGCATCGCACCCAGCGCCGTCATGTCGCCGCTGCGAGAGGCCGCGAAAAAGGCGCTGGCGATCTCCAGTCCGCGCTGCTTTTCAAGCCGGTAGCGAGGCCGGGCATCCCGCACATGAGCCCGCGCCCGCGCAGCCAATTGACGACAGGCCGCCGGATCGCGATCGACCGTCGCGGCGATTTCCTCAAAGCCGACGCCGAACACGTCATGCAACAGGAAAGCGGCGCGCTCCAGCGGCGAGAGACGTTCGAGGGCGAGCATCAGCGGCAAAGTCACATCCTCCTCTTCCTCAGCATCCTCGATCACCGGATCTGGCAACCAGGGGCCGACATAGGTTTCGCGCTGGTGCCGCGCCGATTTGAGCTGGTCGAGGCACAGCCGCGTCACCGTGCGCCGCAGGAAGGCCTCCGGTTCGCGAACGGCTTCGCGATCCACCCCCATCCAGCGGATAAAGGCCTCCTGCACCATATCCTCGGCATCAGCGACCGATCCCAGCATGCGATAGGCGACGCGGGTCAGGCGGGGACGCAGCGGGTCGAAGCTCTCCGCCGCGTCCGCATGCGTCCCCTGGGCCATCACGCAGCCGCCTTGGCCGGGGTTTCGTACCAGAGGCCGAAACCGACCGCGATGCGGTTCCAGCCGTTGATGACATTGATCATCAGGGTCAGCTTCACCCGTTCCTCCTCCGAAAACTCGGCTGCCAGCGCCGCATAGGCCGCGTCATGGCTGTGCCCTTCGGAGAGGCGCGTCAAGGCTTCCGTCCATTCCAGGGCAGCCCGCTCGCGAGACGTGTAGCAGGGCGCCTCGCGCCAGGCCGACAACAGATAGATGCGCTGCTCGCTCTCACCCTGGGCGCGGGCGTCGGTCGTGTGCATGTTGATGCAATTGGCGCACTGGTTGATCTGCGAAGCGCGTATCTTCACCAGTTCGATAAGGCTCGGCTCCAGGCTGGCATTGACGGCGTTGGATGTTGCGAACCAGCTTTTCATGAGCTGGGGCGCGGCGGCAAAGGGATCGAGCTTGGCAGTCATGGTCGGCACCTTTCTTCCTGGATTGTGCTGACATGACGAGACAGGATCGGCCACTGTGACATGAACTGTGAAAAATTGCAGCGTGCATGACGGAAAAGAGGGGAAGGCAGGCATTTCCGCCTTCGTCATCCGCGCTTCCGCGAGGATGACCAACTTCGAAAATATCCGCGCCCGGCCGGTTCAATCAGAATTCGAAGTTCAACCGGCCGTAATAAAAGCCGCCGCTGGTCCCGTAGGGCGAATATTGGTTGTAGAGGGAGAAGCCATTGCCCTGCAGTACGGGCAGCAATTTATCGGGATAGCTGTTGAACAGATTGTTGGCGCCCGCTGACAGCTTGATGCCCTTGCGCAGTTCCACCCCGGCTTCCAGGTCGACGATGATCTCGGGATCGATTTCCGCATCCAGCGAGGGCGTGGTCGGATGGACCATCGTCACCTTGCCAAAGCGGGTGGCGCGCAGGTTCAGGCTCGCCGGTCCCTTGGTCCAGAGGATATTGGCGATGAACTTGTCGCGCGGCGTGCCCTTGGTGAAGTCGCCCTGCTTCGACCGGCCGATCAGCGCCAGCCCGGAACTGGCCAGTACGCTCGGCACGGCATCGACATGGGTGAAGACGGTCTTGTTGAAATTGGCCGACAGGCTGAACACCGCATGGCCCAGGTCGTTGAAATCGGCGCGCCAGGTGCTGACCACATCGATCCCGCGCGTCCGCGTATCGGCCGCGTTGGAGAAGTAGAAGCCGCCCGCCGAAGAGGTGATGCCCGCCGCCGCCAGCACGCTGCGCACCAGCGGACCCTGCAGGGTTTCGGACAACAGGATGCGATCCTTGATCTTGATCTGATAGGCGTCGACCGTGATGTTGAGGCGCGGCGTCGGCGTGATGACGATGCCGGCGGAAAGGTTCCTCGACTTTTCCGGTTTCAGCGGTGTTGCGCCCAGAGCGATGGCCGCCGCTGAATCCACCGGCAGCGCCGATACGGGCAGCAGCACACCGCCCACATTGATCGTGCTGGCGGAGGAATAATGCTGCTGTTGCAGCGTCGGGGCGCGGAAGCCCGTGCTTGCCGTGCCGCGCAGCGCCAGGCCGCGCACCGGCTCGATACGCAGCGACGCCTTGCCGGTGTCGGTGGTGCCGAAGTCCGAATAATCCTCATGCCGCCCGGCCAGCGCGACCTCGAACCCCTCTATGACCTGCTGTTCCAGGTTCAGATAGGCGCTCCAATTGTCGCGGTGCCATTTTCCGGCGGAGGAGAGGGGGAAACCTGTCACACCCTGCGATCCGGATGTCCGCAGCACCCCTGCATTGGCGCCGCTGGTCGAGCGATATCCGCCGTCGATATAGGATTCGGGGTCGCCCGAACCGATGGCGTAGCTGTTCCAGCGATATTCCACCCCCAGCGCCACCAGCAACGGTTCAGCCAGGCCCAGATCGACCGTCTTTTGAAGGTCGAGATTGGTCGTCCACTCCTTCGACGTGACGGAGCCGATATACATGTCGGCAGGGCTCGCCGGGCCGAGCGACGCGTTGACGACCGAGCTTTCCCGATATTTCACCCAATTGCGGGCAAAGCTGCTGGACAGGTCGTAATGGAATGTGTCGGAGAGATCTCCACGCAGTCCTGCCGCCGTCTGGAAATCCTCGTCATAAATGTGGAGGTGCGGGCTGTAGCCGTTGGGGAAAAGCTCCGGAATATTGTTCGGCGCATCGGGGAAGCGATAGGTCAGCCAGGCGTCGCTATGCCGCCGGGAAGCCGTGCCGAACAGGTAGAACTGTACCGCCTCGCTTACCGGCAGCGACACGTCATAGGCGAAGTTGATGCCCGAAACCTGCGGCTGGCCACCCTTGTTCACGTCGCGGTTGACGGTCGCTTCACGTGGATCGGGCGTGCCAGTGGTCGCTGAATAAGGCTGGCCGAGATATGCATAAAAGCGGCCGGGGTTCAGCGCGCTGCGATAGGTGCGTCCCTGAAGGAAGGCGTCCAGCGTGAAATGGACATGGCCGCCATCACCGATGCCAAAGCCCTTGCTGATCTGGAGCCGGCCCTGTTCGCCGCCGCCGTCCGCCGTGGCGCCGCCCAGGAAGGAAGCCGTGCCGCTGGCGTCATCCTTCAATAAGATATTGACGACGCCTGCAATCGCGTCCGAACCATATTGCGCCGACGCCCCGTCGCGCAGTACCTCTATGCGTTCGATGGAGGAGGAGGGGATGAGGTCCAGGTCCGGCGGCGACTGGCCGTTTTGGGTCGTGCCGTTGATGAAGAGGGTCGCCGTATTGTGGCGCCGCTTGCCGTTCACCAGCACCAGCAACTGGTCGCCCGCAAGCCCGCGCAGCGACAGCGTCTTAACCGCGAAGCTGGCCCCGGCGCCGCTGTTCGACACGTTGATCGACGGCACCAGCGTCCCCAGCAGGTCGCGGACCGATTGCTTGCCGCTCGCTTCCATATCCTTGGCGCTTAGTACGTCGATCGGCGCGAGGCTTTCCGCGACGGTGCGCGTGGTCTGGCGGGTGCCGGTGACGATGATGGGGGCGGACGTCTCCTCCGCTTCGGCGCCCGGTGCCATGGCGACCGGAGCTGCCGCGCCCGCGATGCCGATCTGCGCGAGTTGAACGGCCAGCGGGCGGCGGTGGGCGGCGCTCCGGTTGGCGGGGATCGCGAGCGCAATGACGCCCACGCCCGCCTCGCTATGCTTGAGCGCGGTTCCGGCGAGCAGCCTTTCCAGCGCATCTTCGGTCGATAACCAGCCTTGCACGCGCCGGCTGCGTATCGCGGCTACTTCGTCATAGGGAAACAGGATGCGCACGCCCGACTGCGTCGAAAGCTGGCGCAGGGCGCTGCTCAGCGGCTGCGGTGGAATGTCGAACTTGTGACGCTGCGACAGAGTGGCGTCCGTCTTGGGGGCCGCCAGAAGCTCCGTGGGCGAAACAAGGCAGGTGGCAAGGGCCAACCCTGCCAGCGCATGGCGAAAACGCATTGATTGTTCCCCTGTAGCAGACGGCATTATCGTGCCGTTCCGATTGCATCGAACGAAGCAAAGCTCCCGATCCGCTATCCGGCGGGCGGGAACGATCGATTGCGAGCGATAGATGATCGGAAAATACGCTTAAAATGAGAGTTTCTTATTATAATATTACAACTGCGGCGATGCAGTCGTTCAGGCGCAAGTTTGCAGGAACCAGCGTTGATTTTCCTCCAGCCCGATAGCGGTTAGTCGACCGCTACGGAAAGCGCCGGTGTCGATGCCGATCCGATTGGGCTGAACGTCGACATCCTCGCTGATGCTATGGCCGTGGACGACCATCTTCCCGAACTGTCCCCGGTGGTTCAGGAAATCGCCCCTGATCCAGCGCAGATCGGCGGGAATCTGCGCGTCGAGCCCGATGCGCGGCCGAACCCCGGCATGCACGAACAGATAGTCGCCCACCGGCAGCATGTCGGGAAAATCGTCCAGAAAATCGATATGATCGCGGGGTATATGGGTCAGCATCCATTGGGCCAACGTCTCGTCGCCCATGGTGGCACAATCGTCTGGATCCAGGCCATAGCTGGCCAGCGTCTCGACCCCACCATATCGCCGGAAGAAGCGGGCGGCCTGCGCCCGACCGCGAGCAGCAGCGATGAACATTTCCTCATGATTGCCCTTGATGAAGCGGACATCCTCGCCTGATCGCGCCAGTCCCATCGCCCGTTCGACAACCTGCGCCGATTGCGGTCCGCGATCCACCAGATCGCCCAGCAGGATCAGCAGCCGGGGCAGGGGAGGACGATCCGCTTCATCTCGCCCAATCTTGTCCAGCAATTCGGCAAACAGATCGTCGCGGCCATGAATGTCGCCAATCGCATAGACGCGCGCATCTCCGCCCACGTTGGGGGCTAGCGGTTCGGCAGACGCTTTCCGGCGGCGGAAGGGCATCAGCATGGCGGACAAGGCTCACACATCATGTCCGCCAGTGTCGCATGGCTTCAAAGGCGGGGCAATGTGACGCCCTGCTGCCCCATATATTTGCCCGCGCGGTCGGCATAGCTGGTCTCGCACGGCTCATTGCCCTTGAGGAACAGGAACTGGCAGGCGCCCTCATTGGCGTAGATCTTGGCGGGGAGCGGCGTGGTGTTGGAAAATTCCAGCGTCACATGACCTTCCCAGCCCGGCTCCAGCGGGGTGACGTTCACGATGATGCCGCAACGCGCATAGGTCGATTTGCCGAGGCAGATCACCAGCACGTCACGCGGCACGCGGAAATATTCGACCGTCCGGGCCAGCGCGAAGCTGTTGGGCGGGATGATGCAGACGTCGGTCTTGCGGTCGACGAAACTGTTCGCGGCGAAATCCTTGGGGTCCACCACGGCGCTGTTGACATTGGTGAAGATCTTGAACTCGTCCGCCACCCGCGCATCATAACCATAGGAGGAGAGGCCATAGCTGATGCAGCCGTCACGCCGCTGGCTCTCCACGAACGGTTCGATCATGTTGTGGGTCTGGGCCTGTTCGCGAATCCACTTATCCGACAATATCGACATGGCTGGTTC
Organism: Sphingobium sp. TB-6; assembly: GCF_012927365.1. Classification (NCBI taxonomy): domain Bacteria; kingdom Pseudomonadati; phylum Pseudomonadota; class Alphaproteobacteria; order Sphingomonadales; family Sphingobiaceae; genus Sphingobium; species Sphingobium sp. TB-6. The sequence goes on from NZ_JABBGL010000009.1 coordinate 100,580, forward strand.
AGCTCTTTCCTGGGAATATGCCGAGATCCCGGGGACCAAAGGCATGAGGCAATAGTTCAGCGACGCTATGTTCGACCATGGCGTCCCCCTCCGGCGCCGCGCAGTAGATGGCGAGCGTCCGCCCGGCCATCTGCTCGGCTTCGTTCATGATCTGGCGGCACCGGCCGCAGGGCGTGACGATGGCATCGCCTGTGATGGAGCCATCCGCGCCCATGGCGCCCCCAACGACCGCGATCGCCTCCACATCGGCAAAGCGTCCTTGCGCATTCACCGCCGCGAGCGCCACCGTTTCGGCGCAGAGCGACAGGCCATAGCTTGCATTTTCGAAATTGCAGCCGGTGATGATCTGCCCGTCGGTCAACCGCACCGCAGCGCCGACGGCAAAGCGGCTGTATGGCGCATGGGCATGGGCCATAGCCCCGCGCGCCGCCTCGATCAGTTCTTTCGTCGCGCTCATCGCGCCATCGCATCCCATCGCACCGGACCCTCGATGCCGTCGATATGCCGCATATCGCTGGCTGTCCACATCACCCATTTGCGCTTTTCGCTATCAGGGGGAAAGAAATTGCGGTCGAGCCACAGCGTCCGGTTGATCCCCGAGGCAATGCCATATTGCGCGTCGAAATCGTCGCTGACGTTCAGCACCACCGACGTGCCTGCATGGCTCTCGATCAGGTTGATCAGCGTATTCAGTTCTGACAGCACCGCATCCTGCCCCAGCCGCGCCCGGCAGCCAGGCTCGAACGCCAGCCGGATCACCGGGGGCAAGGCGGCATTGTCGCGGGGCACCATGGTCATGAACCCGGTCGCCTGATCGGAAGCCTTCGCACACAGGCTGAATTCGAGCACCGCGCCATAGCGCATTCCGGCCGCTCGCGCCGCCGCCCAATTGGCCTCAAACGCCGGATCGCGAAAATGTCCGCCGCTGGCTGCGCGGATATAGGCGAAATCCGCCCCCTGTGCCGCCAGCGTACCCCATTCGATGGTCCCGTCGGCGGATGATACGGAGACGCCCTGGGTCGGAAATTCTTCGCGGCTCGGCGCCCAGTCGCGGGCATAAAGCCACCCGCCCAGAGCCAACAGGCCCAGAACGGCACAAACCACGCCAAAACGGGCCAGCAAATGGCCGGCACTGATGATACGGATGCCCCTTACCCCTTGATATGCAGGACGCAAATCAGCGTGAAGAGGCGACGGGCCGTATCGAAGTCGACCTTGATCTTGCCCTCCAGCCGCTCGATCAGCGTCTCGGCGGCGGCATTGTGGATGCCGCGGCGCGCCATGTCCACTGTCTCGATCTGCGCGGGCGACGCATTGCTGATCGCCTGGAAATAGCTGTCGCAGATCGCGAAATAGTCCCGGATCGGGCGGCGGAAGCGACCCAGGCTCAGGATGATCGCCTCCAGCGGATCGCCATTGTCCCGCCGGATTTCGATGACCAGCCGCCCTTCCTCGACGCGCAGATGCACCTTGTAGGGACCGGCATAGCCGTCCTCATGGACGCGCTGGGGTTCGAAATAATTATCTTCCAGCAGGTCGAAAATGGCTATGCGCCGTTCCTGCTCGACATCGGCATTGCGCCAGAGGATCGTCCGCTCGTCGAGCGTGATATCGATGATGCGCGGATCGGCCATGGACGCTATGGTCAGTGCGGCGGCGCACAAGGAAATGCAACCGGGAAAAGCAATGGCGACTCTTGTCCACAGCTTTTCCAAATGCTTTCAACGTTCCACCTTGCAAGGGCAGGTCTGCGGCGCGATGAGGGGGCCATGGTCGAACTCGTGCAATTCAACGCCGCCGCGGAATCTGGCATCACTGAACTCCCCCGCAATGTCGAGGCGGAGGCGGCGCTGCTGGGCGCATTGATGATCGACAACCGCATTGCCGAAGATGTGCAGCTAAAGCTCAAGCCCGAGCATTTCTTCGAGCCTCTGCACGGCCGCATCTATGAATCCGTGATGAGGCTGGTCGAGCGCGACATGATCGCGAACCCGGTGACGCTCAAGCCCATGCTGGAGCAGGACCCGGCGCTCAAGGAACTGGGCGGCGTGGGCTATCTGGCGCAATTGACGGGCAATGGCGCCGCGCTGCTGGGCGCGCGCGATTTCGCGACCCAGATTTACGACCTGGCCCTGTTGCGGCAGCTTGTTCATGTCGGTCGTGAACTGGTTGAAAATGCACTGGATACCAGTGAAGATGTCAATCCGCGCGAGCAGATCGAACAGGCCGAAGTCGCGCTCTACAAGGTTTCGGGAGGCGAGGGCGAAAGCGGCTCGGTCAAGAGCTTTGCTGCCGCCACCACCATGGCGGTCCAGATCGCGGAGCGCGCACTCAACAGCGGCGGCCATGTGTCGGGCATCACCACCGGCATTAACAGCCTGAACGAAAAAATCGGCGGCATGCACAATTCGGACTTGATGATCCTCGCGGGTCGTCCGGGCATGGGCAAGACCTCGCTCGCCACCAATATCGCCTATAATGCTGCCTCACGCTGGCTGCGCGATCATGCCGACGGCATTCCACCCGAAAAGAATATGGGCGCCAAGACCGCGTTCTTCAGCCTCGAAATGTCCGCCGACCAGCTCGCTACCCGCGTATTGGCCGAACAGTCGGGCATCAGCGGCGAAGCGCTGCGCATGGGTAAGATCAGCCGCGCGGACTTTCAGAACCTCTCCCGCGCGGCGCGGGAGTTGCAGGAATTGCCGCTCTTCATCGACGATACGCCCGGCCTTACCATCGCCGCGCTGCGCACCCGCGCCCGCCGGTTGAAGCGCCGTCATGACATCGGCTTCGTCGTGGTCGACTATCTCCAACTGCTCCAGGGCACTGGCAAGGGCGATAACCGCGTCAACGAAATTTCAGAAATTTCCCGTGGTTTGAAGACCTTGGCGAAAGAACTTAATTGTCCGGTTCTGGCGCTTTCGCAGCTCAGCCGCGCCGTCGAACAGCGCGAGGACAAGCGCCCGCAGCTCTCCGACCTTCGTGAATCAGGCTCTATTGAGCAAGACGCGGACATGGTCTGGTTCGTGTTCCGCGAGGATTATTATGTTGCCGCCAAGGAGCCGGGGAACAAGGAAAGCTCCGAGCATCTGGAATGGGCGCAGGAAATGGAGCGCATTTACGGTTTGGCCGAGGTGATCGTGGCGAAACAGCGTCACGGCTCCACCGGTCGCATCCGCATGAAGTTCGACGCCAGGATCACCCGCTTCTCTGATCTGGCGGAGGGCAGCTATCTTGAGGATATTGAATAGGGGAAAAGGTGTCCGATCCCCGTTCGTTTCGAGCCTAGTCGAAAAACCTTCGCGCTACCCCGAAACAAAAGCCTGAAAAACCAGCGCCAGCCCCACCATGCTGACCAGATAGGCGACAGTCCGCACCACCGGCACGCCCATGCCGTAAAGCGGCAGATACACAGCCCGAGCCCCCAGCCACATCCATCCGCCAACCGCGGTCAACCCGCTGGTTTTCGCGGCAACCACCACGCCCAGCAGCGTGATGATCGCAATCGGATAGGTCTCCAGAAAATTCGCCTGCGCGCGCACCAATCGCCCGCCCACAGGGTCGAGGGGCGGCAACTCCTCATCACGCGCCCCCATATTCCATTTGGTGCCATATTGCCGCGTCTTGATATGCGCCGCCGCGAAGATGTGGACCAACAGCAACACACAGCTCCACGCCAATATCTTCAGCTCAACGGCCATATCATTTCCCCTTTCAGTCACCCATTGTCGGCAACCATATCGCGCTTGCATGGCCCGCGCCATAATGCACGCTCTGCGTCGCGATCCTGTAGTCGCTCTTCTTCGCCTCAAAGATCGACGGCACGAAACTCTGCGGATTGCGGTCATAGAGGGGGAACAGGCTCGACTGAACCGTCACCATGATCCGGTGGCCTGGCTGGAACACATGGTTCACATTGGGCAGGCCGAATTTGTAATTTTCGATCCTACCCGGCACCAGCGCCTCCGGCTCGTCGAAGCCATGGACATAGCGCCCGCGATAAATCTCCATCCCGATCGGCAGTTCATAGCCCGCCATCTTGGGGACATTGCTATATTGGTCGGGATAGACGTCGATCAGCTTCACCACCCAGTCGCTGTCCGTGCCGGATGTCGCCGCGAACAGATCAACCATCGGCTGTCCGGCAATATGCACGGGCTTGTCCAGCACCGGCGTCATATAGCTCAGCACATCGGTCCGTCCGGACACGAAACGCTGGTCCTTCACCAGCCAGGTCTTCCACGCATCATCCTTGTTCGGCAGCACCGGGCGGGGGAGATAGGGCACCGGCTTTGCCGGATCGGAGACGTAGCTGTCGCTTCCTTCGGCGCCCGGCTTGCTCCAGCTCAGCCCATTGCCGCCAGCCAGATACAGCGCCTTGGGCGAGCCGCCCGGCCACTTCGCCATCACCTGCCATTTGTCCGCCCCGGTGGCGTAGGTAAGCGCCCCCGGTACTTTATATCCCTTGGGAGGATTGTCCTTTAAATAATGGTCTAGAAAGGGTTTCATGGTATCGCGCCGGAACTGAAGCCCAGTGTCGCCCGCGAAGTCCAGATCGCCCAGATGTGACCCGTCATAGTTGACGCCACTATGCCGCCACGGCCCGATGACCAAGCTCACCATGTCGTTAGTCTTGTCCTGCGGTTCCAGCGCTTTGTAGACTGCCGGCGCGCCATAGCTGTCTTCCTGGTCCCACTGTCCCACGACCAGCATGGTCGGCACGGTCAGCTTGCGCTTGGCGAGCAGCTTGTCGAGTGCCTGTTCCTGCCAATAGCTGTCATAGGCCGGATGCTGCATCAGCTTCTGGGAAAAGGGAAAGCCGTCCAGCCCATAGGCGCGCGCGAAATCGCCCGCCGACCCTTCCTTCAGATAGGCATCATATTCATCGCCCGTTCCAAAGGGCACGGCCCCGCCGCCCTTCTTCGCGGTCTGGCCCAGCACATAGTTGAAATTGGGTTGGCGAAAGGCGCCATTGTGGAACCAGTCGTCCCCGATCCAGCCATCCACCATCGGGCTTTGCGGCACGGCGGCCTTGAGCGCCGGATGCGGGTCTATGAGCGCCATCAACGAGGTGAAGCCCAGATAGGACGATCCAGTTATCCCAACCTTTCCATTGCTTTCCGGGACATTTTTCACGAGCCAATCGATGGTGTCATAGGCATCGGTGCTGTGATCGACCTCTGTGTGATTCAACGGCCCCCGTAAAGGCCGGGTCATCACATAGTCACCCTCTGAGCCATCCAGCCCGCGCACATCCTGATAGACGCGGATATAGCCGTCATCGACGAACTCGGCATCGGAAACGGGCAGGATTTCCTCGATCTTCTGGCTGCGGTTGCGGGAGGTCGCCTTGCCCGCATTATAAGGCGTGCGGCTGAGCAATATGGGGCCGCGAGTGGTGCCCTTGCGCATGACGATCACGGTGAACAGCTTCACCCCGTCGCGCATCGGGATCATCACTTCGCGCCGGATATAATCGGCCTGGGGGCGTGCCGGATCGTAAGTCTTGACCGTATCCGGTGTCATCGGATCGATCTGCGCGCCGAGCGGCGGTCCGAACGCCGTCAGGGTCAGAGCGAGGATGGAAATCCGCGCGAATGTTCTCATGGCTTCTTGCTCCCTTGCAGGTGGCAAGGGGTAGTCATTGAACGACTGTATAGCAATATCTGCCAAAATCCTCCCTACGCGAAGCGCGGGGAGGATTGGGAAAGATCAGAACACCGGCTGGTTTGCTGGATCGTCCGGATCGACGGCAGGCGTCGGGATCGGCGTCACTGGCGAGTGGATGCCGCATTCCACCTTGTCCCACCCGCGCCAGCGTCCGGCGCGCGGGTCTTCGCCCGGCAGCACCTTGGACGTGCAGGGTTCGCAACCGATGGACAGATAACCCTGCGCTTCCAGCGGATGGCGGGGCAGGTTTTCCGCCTCGAACCAAGCCTCCAGATCGTCCTTGGTCCAATCGCCCAGCGGATTGATCTTAAGCCGCCCATCCTCGATCTCGAAGCGGGGCAGGTTCTGCCGCGTCACCGACTGGAACGCCTTGCGCCCGGAAATCCAGGCATCCAGGCCTTCCTTGGCGCGGTGCATCGGTTCAACTTTGCGGATTTCGCAGCAGCCGTCGGGGTCGTAGGACCAGCGCAGGCCGGTTTCGTCCTTCTTTGCCAGCACTTCCGCATTGGGTACCACGGCCCGGCTGTCGGTAAAGCCCAGCGTGTTGATCAGCGTCTCGCGATAGTCCAGCGTCTCGCCAAACATCTTGAGCGTATCGACGAAGATCACCGGCACCGTCTTGTCCGCCTTGGCGATCAGCGACAGCAGCACCGCGCTTTCCGTGCCGAAGGAGGACACGACCGCCACATTGCCCGCTAGCCCTTCGGCAAAGACGGTCTTGAGCATCGACAGCGTGTCGACGCCTTCGAAACGCGCGTTGAGCGCGTCCGCGTCCGCCTGGGTAAAGGCGGGGCGGGCGTCGATCACGTCAAGCTTGCGGGCAGGTTCAGCCATTCACAGTCTCCGGGTGCCGTTTCGCCCACAGCGGGCGGCGGCCGTCGACCGTCTTTTGATAGACGTCGGCATAACGATTAAGGGCGCGCTCCACGGCGGCATCGTCCAGCGCCTTGTCGGGCCGGAAACTGTCGAAACCGCAGCGGCGCATAGCATTGAGCTGGTCCACCAGCACATCGCCTACGGCGCGCAGTTCGCCCTGATATCCCGCCTCACGCAGGATACGCGCCGCCGAATAGCCGCGCCCGTCGCCATAGGCGGGGAAGTTCACCTCGACCAGCGACAGCCGGTCGATATAGGGCAGCAATTCGCGCGCATCCTCGCCCGCTTCGATCCGCACGGCGGTCGAGTTGGACTGGCCGGTGAAGGATTCGACCGTCACAGCCGGTTCCTGCGTGGCTTCGCCTTCGCGGAAGGTCAGGAACTCAACCATAGATCGCCTCCTTGAAGGGCTTCATGCCAAGACGGCGATAGGTGTCGAGGAAGCGTTCGCCTTCCTCCCGCTGCGAAAGATACAGGTCAGTGACCTTCTCGATGGCATCGACCACGCCGTCCTCCGAGAAGCCGGGGCCAGTGATCTGGCCGACGCTGGCATCCTCCGCGCCCGATCCGCCGAGCGAGAGCTGGAAATTCTCCACGCCTTTCCGGTCCACGCCCAGCACGCCGATATGACCGGCATGATGGTGGCCGCAGGCATTGATGCAGCCGGAAATCTTGACCTTCAGCTCGCCCAGATCCTTCTGGCGCTCCACAGAACCGAAGCGCTCCGACAGCTTCTGCGCCAGCGGGATCGAGCGTGCGTTGGCGAGGCTGCAATAGTCCAGGCCAGGGCAGGCGATGATGTCCGTGATCAGGTCCAGATTGGCCTCGGCCAGCCCGGCTTCGTCCAGCTTCTGCCAGATGGCGTAGAGATCGGCCTGCCTGACATGCGGCAGGACGAGGTTCTGCGCATGGGTCACGCGCAGTTCGTCGAAAGAATAGGTTTCGGCCAGATCGGCAGCCAGTTCGATCTGCTCTGCCGACGCGTCGCCCGGAATCCCGCCCTTGGGCTTGAGGCTGATATTGACGATGGCATAGCCCGGCTGCTTGTGCGCGGCGACCTGCCGGTCGACCCATAGGGCGAAGGCCGGATCGGTCCGGTCAATCTCGTCGCTCAACCCCTGCTCATAGGCCGGATTGGCAAAGAAGGGCCGGATGCGGTCCAGTTCCTCGGTAGGCGGGTTGAGGCCGAGTTCGCGCATATGCGCATATTCTTCCTCGACCTGCCGCTTATATTCCTCGACGCCCAGTTCATGGACCAGGATCTTGATCCGCGCCTTGTACTTGTTGTCGCGGCGACCGTAGCGGTTATAGACGCGCAGGCAGGCCTCCAGATAAGAGACGATCTCATCTTCGGGCACGAAGTCCTTGATCTGCGGCGCGACCATCGGCGTACGGCCCATGCCGCCGCCGGCATAGACTTCCGCGCCGATCTGGCCATCGCGCAGCACCAGCTTGAGGCCGATATCATGCAGCCGCATCGCCGCCCGGTCTTCCTCATTGGCGATCACGCAAATCTTGAACTTGCGCGGCAGATAGGTGAATTCAGGGTGGAAGGTCGACCACTGGCGCAGCAGTTCCGCCCACGGGCGCGGATCGGTCACTTCATCCGCCGAAACGCCCGCATATTGGTCGGACGAGATATTGCGGATGCAGTTGCCGCTGGTCTGGATGGCATGCATCTCGACCGTCGCCAGTTCGGCCAGGATGTCCGGCGCATCGGCCAGCTTGATCCAGTTATATTGCAGATTCTGGCGCGTGGTGAAATGGCCATAGCCCTTGTCATACTTCGCCGCGATCTCGCCCAGCTTGCGCATCTGCTTGCCGGAGAGGGTGCCATAGGGGATCGCCACGCGCAGCATATAGGCGTGCAACTGGAGGTAGAGTCCGTTCATCAGCCGCAGCGGCTTGAACTGATCCTCGGTCAGATGCCCGGCCAGGCGGCGCTGCACCTGATCGCGAAACTCCTCGACGCGGGCGTCGACGATGGACTGGTCGTAGCTGTCGTAACGATACATGGTCAGATCACCCAGTTGCCGGCATCGGCGTCATTCGGTTTCAGCGTCAGGTCAGGGCGAACAGTCGGCCCCAGAGCGCGGATACGGTCCTTGATATGGGCCGGACGGACGCCTTCGTCGGTCACGGTCGCATCGATCACATAAGCGCCGACAACGCGCAGCGCGGCTTCCTCGGCTCGGGCCAGTTCGTCGCCCTTGTCGCCCACGTCGACGGAGTCCCCGACCTGCCGCGACCAGCCGTCGCCCGCCCACCAGATCACGTCCCCGGTGCCGAGGTCATTGCCGGTCAAAATCTTCACGAAAGCATCTCCGCCCCATTATTTGCCTGCGCGGCCCACCCGGCCAGCACATCCTGCGCCAGCGCATAGGCCGTTACGTCCCCAACGACAATCAGCGCCGGGCTCTCAACCTTTTCCCGCACCACCATGTCGCCCAGATCGGCGAGCAAGGTGCGCAAAGTCCGCATGTCGGCGCGCGTGCCATTTTCCAGCACCGCCACCGGAATTCCCGGCGATACGCCATCCGCGATCAGCTTGTCGGCAATATCCGCCGCCGTCGCCACGCCCATATAGATAACGAGCGTGCGGCCCGCGCCCGCCAGTCCCGACCAGTCCTGATCGGTCAGCCCCTTGCATTGCCCCGCGACGAAGGTGACGGCGCTGGCCGCATTGCGATGGGTGAGGGGCAATTGCGCCTGCGCCGCGCAACCGATCGCCGCGCTGATGCCCGGCACGATTTCGACCGGCACGCCGGCAGCGCGGCAGGCTTCCATTTCCTCGCCGCCGCGCCCGAAGATGAAGGGATCGCCGCCTTTCAGCCGCACCACCTTCCGCCCGGCGAGCGCCAGTTCGACCAGCAGGGCGTTGATCCCGTCCTGCGGCACGGAATGGCGGCTGCGCTGCTTGGCGACCGAAATCAGCTCGGCATACGGAGAGGCGAGCGCCAATATCTCGGTCGAGACCAGCCCGTCATGCACGATCACCTCCGCCTCACCGATCAGGCGCGCCGCGCGCAGAGTCAGCAGTTCCGGATCGCCCGGACCGGCGCCGACAAGGGTGACAGTGGCAGGTGGAGTTTCAGCCATGTTGGGCAAATGGCGAAAGCGGCCAACGGTTTCAATCCAGAATGCTTTGGCCAAGGCGAAGGAAAATTTGGGGGAAGGCTAATTAAACTCCGCCGCTCACTCCCCCATCGTGGCGGTATCGATATCCTTCAGCCCCACGCCAATGGACGCGCGAGGCTGTTCTATTTCCACCGAAGCCACCGGATAGGCGCAATAGTCCGCCGCATAATAAGCGCTCGGCCGATGGTTTCCCGAAATCCCGACGCCGCCGAAGGGGGCTGAGGAAGAGGCGCCGTTGGTCGGCCGGTTCCAATTGACGATCCCCGCCCGGATATTCGCCCAGAACTGGTTATATTGCTCCGGCGTGCCGCCGATTAGCGCCGCCGACAGCCCAAAGCGGGTATTGTTCGCCTCCCTTATCGCAGATTCGAAGTCGGGCACCCGGATGACCTGAAGCAAAGGCCCGAACAGCTCCGTATCCGGTCGTTCCGTCATGGCGGTCACATCGATGATCGCCGGGGTCACGAAGGGCAGACCCTTGGTCGTGCGAACCATATGCTTGATGGGCTTGCCGCCATTGCTCATCAGGTAGAGGAAGCTCTCCGTCAGATGGTCCGCCGCCTGATTGTCGATCACCGGCCCCATATAGGGCGCGGGGTCGGCATGGGGATGCTCGACGATCAGCCGGTCGGCCAGCTTCTTGACCTCCGCGATCAGCGTGTCGGCCAGATCCTCCTTGACGATCAGCCGGCTCGCCGCCGTGCAGCGTTGCCCGCTCGACAGGAAGGCGGATTGCACGATCAGCGTTGCCGCGCTGGCCATATCCGCCGTGTCCCAGGCCAGGATCGGGTTGTTCCCCCCCATTTCGAGGGCCAATATCTTGCCCGGATTGGCCGCGAATTGCCGGTTGATGGCGATCCCCGTCTGCGCCGATCCGGTGAAGAGCACGCCGCCCACATCGGGATGCGCGGCCAGCGCCTTGCCCTCGTCCGGTCCGCCCAGCACCAGCCGCACGGCATCCTCCGGCACGCCCGCTTCATGATAGAAGCGCACCAGCATCTCGCCCACGGCAGGCGTCTTTTCCGAAGGCTTGAAGACCACTGCATTGCCCGCCAGCAGGGCAGGCACGATATGGCCATTGGGCAGATGCGCGGGGAAGTTGTACGGCCCCAGCACGGCCATCACGCCATGGGGCTTGTGCCGTACGGACTGGCGCGCGCCCATGGCTGCCTCCAGCCGCCGCTGTCCGGTGCGTTCGGAAAAAGCCGCGACGGAAATGTCGACCTTGTTCATCACCGCCGTCACTTCGGTGCGCGCATCCCACAGCGGCTTGCCGGTTTCGCGCGCGATCAGGTCGGCCAGCGCTTCCTCATTGGCGCGTACGACATTGACGAAGCGGCGCAGCGTCTCGATGCGATAGGCGATGGGCTGCGCGGCCCATTTGGGCCAGGCGGCACGGGCGCGGGCGACTTCCGCCTCCACCTCGCTGGCAGTCCCCTGCCACAAGAGAGCGCCAGTGGCGGGTTCTATCGAAGTCAGCGCGGCGGACATGGTCCCGATATGGAGGATAATTGGGCGTTAGGGAAGAGGTGGCGCGTCTCCCAACGCATCGCCCATGTCCCGGATCGACGCGACCTTGGCATGGAGCGGTCCCCAGTCATCGTCCTTATCGATAGCGCCCCAGATCGCCTCGACCTCATCGATGTGCATGGAGCAAGGCGAAGGCGCGCTCCAATAGAGGTGATCCTTCGGCCCGCTGGCCTCAAATCCGGCAATGGCTTCGCGGAACCCGGCCCATTCCTCGCCCGTATAGGGAGCGCCCTGACGAGAATCGCCACCGCGCCAGTCCTGAAAGAAGCGATCGATCGGCCTTTGTGTGCCGACCATCCCCCGCACCGCTGCCTCGATCATGGCCGACGCATCGCCGCTCTGCACGACGCCCAAACGCCAGCAGAAGCGCCGGACCATCGCCTCGCCATACAGCGCTGGAAAGCGCTCCAACTGCGCGATCAGCGGTTCCGCCTCCACCAAGGGCCGCAGCGATACGGCGAGTTGCGCCACGTCCCAGTGGATCGCCTCCGCCTGCCGCCCAAAGGCATATAGACCCGCATGATCGAAATAGGCGGCGGTGAAGCCCGGCTCCCACAGCGGCGTGAAGCGCCAGGGGCCGTAATCGAAGCTTTCGCCCGTCACATTGATATTGTCGCTGTTGAGCACGCCATGGACGAAGCCCGCGACCATATAGCTCGCCGCCAGATCGGCGGCGCGCTCGACCACGCGGCCCAGCAATTGCGCGGGCGGGTTATCCCCCGGCACCTCGCCATAAAGCTTCGTCAGCGCATAATCGGTCAGCCGCTCCAGCAAGGCCTTGTCATCGAAATAGGCCGCCCGCTGGAATGACCCGATGCGGACATGCGAATGGCTGAGGCGCACCATCACGGCGCCACGGGTAGGGGATGGCTCGTCATTGCGCTCCAGAGCCTCGCCCGTTTCGATGATGGAGAAGGTCTTGGACGTGTTGACGCCCAGCGCCTCCAGCATCTCGGTCGCCAATATCTCCCGCACCCCGCCTTTCAGTGTCAGTCGTCCGTCCCCGAACCGGCTGTAAGGCGTCTGGCCCGACCCCTTGGTGCCAAGGTCGAGCAACCGTCCGGCGCCGTCCCGCAACTGCGCGAACAGGAAGCCGCGTCCGTCGCCAATATCCGGATTATACACCCGGAACTGGTGCCCGTGATAACGCAGCGCCAGCGGCCCCGGCAGCGATCCCTCCAGCGGCTGAAACCGCCCGAAATGCGCCACCCATTGCTCATCGCTCAGATCGCCAAGTCCCACCGTCGGCGCCCAGCGGTCATTGCGGAACCGCAGGATCGTCTGCGGGAAGTCCGCCGCCGTGACTGGATCGGCAAAATCGGGTTGCAGCGCGGCGATTTCATTCGCGGGGCTGAATTTGGCGGGTTGCAGGGTAGAGCGCATGCGGCGATATGGGGGATGCAGGGCGGAAGGATCAAGCAGCTTGAGCAGCTATAGCGACGGATATTGGTGGTCCCCCGATGGGCTGAGGCTCCATTATCGCGATTATGCAGGGGGGGAGGATGGCCGTCCGCCCTTGCTCTGCCTGCCGGGCCTGACACGCAACGCCCGCGATTTCGAGCCGCTCGCCGCCCGTCTGGCCGGGCAATGGCGTCTGATCTGCCCGGACATGCGCGGCCGCGCCGAAAGCGCGCAGGCGAAGGATCCGATGACCTATGTCCCGCTTACTTATTTGCAGGACATCAGCCGCCTGTTGGCCGACCTGGCCATCACCCGTTGCGTCGCCGTCGGCACGTCGCTGGGCGGCATCATCACCATGCTGATCGCCGCGACCCATGGTGAATGGCTGGCGGGTGCGCTGCTCAATGACGTGGGGCCCACGCTGGAGGAGCCAGGCCTCGCCCGCATCCGTACCTATGTCGGCATCGGCCAATCGCATCCAAGCTGGGTCCATGCGGCGCGCGCGCTGGAAGAAGCCAATCGCGACGTCTATCCCGGCTATGGCCTCGACCAATGGCTGGCTATGGCCAAGCGCCTTTATCGCCTCAACAGCGCGGGGCGCGTCGTCCTGGACTATGACATGCGCATAGCCGAGCCGCTGCGCGTTGCGGGCAGTGAGGCAGGCGTCGACATGTGGCCGGTCATGCAGAGCTTTCGCGGAATTCCGACGCTGATCCTGCGCGGTGAGCGTTCCGACCTGTTGTCCGCCGCCACGACCGCCCGCATGGTGGAGGAAATCGGCCCGGATGCCGAGTACGCCACCATCTCCAATGTCGGCCATGCCCCTGTTCTCGACGAACCGGAATCCGCCGCCGCCATCGACCGGCTGCTTGCGCGGGTTCTGAATGGCTGAAGTGATTTGAGTGAAATGGAAGATTTCACGGCTCGACAATCACGGCAGACAGATGAGCCGCCCCGGTTGCTTCACGTCCACGGCAGCTTCTCCCTGGGTGGCAAGGAAGCGCGGGCCGTCCGCCTCATGAATCTTTGGGGAGAGCGCGCCCATCACAGCATCGTCAGCGCGGCGCCTCATCTGATGAGCGCTCGCGACGCCATTGATCCGGCAACGCCGGTCGATTTTCCCGAGCCGCCTCCACTCGCGGGCAAGCCCGGCATCAAGCGCTTCAGGGCGATCGCGCGGTTCCTGTCGGGATATGACCTGATCCTCAGCTATAATTGGGGTGCGATGGACGCGGTGATGGCGCATCGCATCCATGGCGGCCCTCCGCTGATCCACCATGAAGACGGCTTCAACGCGGACGAGGCGGCTGGGCTCAAGCCCCAGCGCAACCTCTATCGCCGCCTCGCGCTCCAGCGCGCCCATGCGCTGGTGATCCCGTCGATCCGTCTCGACGCCATCGCCCGCATGGTGTGGCGTCAGCCCGTCGCCAAGGTGCACCTGATCCGCAACGGCATAGACACGGTACGCTATGCGCAGCCACCTCTGCCCAACGCCATTCCCGCCCTTCATCGCACGCCCGGCAAGCTGCTGGTCGGCACGGTTGCGGGTCTGCGCGCCGTCAAGAATATTCGCCGCCTCGTCCGCGCCGTCGCCCCGCATCGCAACCACCTGCAACTGGTGGTGGTGGGGGAGGGGCCGGAACGCGATGCCATATTGGCCGAAGCCAAAGCCCATGGCCTGGACGATATCTGCATGGCTGGCTTCATGAGCGAGCCCTGGCGCTTCATGGGGCTATTCGACATTTTCGCGCTATCCTCCGACAGCGAGCAATTTCCGATCTCGCTGATCGAGGCGATGGCGGCGGGCCTCCCCATCGCATCGATGGATGTAGGCGACGTCGCCAATATGGTTGCGCCGGAAAACCGGGCGTTCGTCGTTCCGGATGAGGCGGCTCTGGCCTCCGCCCTCGAAGCCCTGGCCAGCGACCCCGACATTCGCCAACGGTTGGGTGAAGCCAACCGCCAGCGCGCCCGGCGCGATTTCACGGAAGCCGCCATGGTCGACGCCTATGCAAGCCTTTATGGGCAGGCACTATCCAGCCCCCATATTTTGCGGTAGGGCGCCCCCAAATATTCGTCATCCGACCGTAAAGCTGCTATAGGGCCGCATTTAAGTGGTCGGGGGCCACTGGATTTTTGCGCGGGAGATTGCGTTGTTCAAGGGGTTGAAGCCCATCATTTACGGCGGCCGTGAAGTCTGGCCGCTGGTAGAGGGCGGCAAGGGCGTAGCTGTTTCCAACCATGCCAGCTCCGGCGCCTGGGCGGCGGCCGGCGGCATCGGCACGGTGTCGGCGGTCAACGCGGACAGCTATGACAGCTTCGGCAACGTCATCCCCCAAATCTATCATGGCCGCACCCGCCGCGACCGGCATGAGGAGCTGATCGCCTATGCCGTTGACGGCGCGGTCGAGCAGGTGAAGCGCGCTTTCGAAATCGCGGGCGGCAAGGGCGCGATCAATATCAACGTGCTGTGGGAAATGGGCGGCGCGCAGCGTGTTCTCCACGGCGTATTGGAAAAGACCAGGGGCATGGTCGCGGGCGTCACCTGCGGCGCGGGCATGCCGTACAAGCTGTCGGAGATCGCCGCCTCCTATGGCGTCAATTATCTCCCCATCGTCAGCTCCGGCCGCGCCTTCCGCGCACTGTGGAAGCGCGCCTATTCCAAGGCGTCGGAATGGCTGGCGGCGGTAGTCTATGAAGACCCGTGGCTGGCGGGCGGCCATAATGGCCTCTCCAACGCCGAAGATCCCAAGGTGCCGCAGGACCCTTATCCTCGCGTCCGGGATTTGCGCGCCACCATGCGCGAAGGCGGCATTTCGGATGACGTGCCGATCGTCATGGCAGGCGGCGTCTGGCATTTGAAGGACTGGAACGACTGGATCGACAATCCGGAACTGGGCGCCATCGCCTTCCAGTTCGGCACCCGTCCGCTGCTGACGCAGGAAAGCCCGATCCCTGAGGAATGGAAACAGCGCCTGACCCAGCTTGAACCGGGCGACGTGCTGCTGCATCGCTTCTCACCCACCGGTTTCTATAGCTCGGCGGTCCGCAATCCTTTTCTGCGCCAGCTCGAAGCCCGCTCCGAACGGCAGATTCCGTTCAGCACGGAACAGGCGGGCGACCATACGCACCAGCTTGACGCGGGCGTGAAGGGCAAGAATTTCTGGGTGACGCGGGGCGACCTGCTGCGCGCCCGCGAATGGGTGGGACAGGGCTTCACCTCGGCGCTCAAGACGCCGGACAACACGCTGGTTTTCGTGACCGAAGAGGAAAAGGCCGAAATCCGCAAAGATCAGACCGACTGCATGGGCTGCCTCAGCCAGTGCGCTTTTTCGAGCTGGATGGACAGCGAAACCAACTCGACCGGCCGCCTGGCCGATCCGCGCAGCTTCTGCATCCAGAAATCGCTGCAGGAGGCCGTCCATGGCGGCGACCTCGACAAGAATCTGCTCTTCGCGGGCCATGGCGCCTATAAGTTCAAGCAGGACCCCTTCTATTCCAACGGGTTCGTGCCGACCGTGAAGCAACTCGTCGATCGCATCCTGACCGGCGACTGATGGCGGATATTCAGGGACTGGCGGTGCTGCATTACGACACGCCGCATTTCGACATCGTGCGCCCGGGGCAGTTCGTGCTCTGTGCCGTTTCGGGTGCGCGGATCGAGCTGGACGACCTCAAATATTGGAGCGCGGAGTTCCAGGAGGCCTATCGCGGGCCGGAAGAGGCGACACAGTCCTTTTTGAAGCATCGGGGTTCGACATTCCGATAAGCATCTGATTAAAAAGAAGATGAGTGGATTTTTGCGATAAACGGGCGATTGTCCGCCCGACTGCGCAACCTGAGTTCAAGGTGTGGCTCTTTCAGTCTGGCGTTTATGTGCGCCATTTCGCCGCACTTATCCTGTTTCTTTGCTCGCACTAATGGTTTATCCTTCTTCAACGAAGCGACGAAGATCGCTCGATTGAGGAAGGATGAGAGCGATGTCGCGTATCGACATTTTCGGTGACCGTATATGCGTGGTGACGAGCTTGCTGATTGTGGGCTGGTTTATCTACAATGTAGCGTTCTGACGGACGCATCGCACCCCCTCTTCCTTGCAAGGTTTGCGCTTCCCGTCCGTTCAAGGCGAACATAATGTCCGCCATGCCGTGAAACTTGTCGTCCTGATGCCTTAAGCAAAGCTATCTTCCCTCTCTCTATAAATGAGTAGATATAGGCTTGAGCATGAATGCTCCGCGGCTTTTGAAGGATGTCAGCTTGCTCCGCGTCACCAACGGCTAAAGCGCACGGTACTGAAGCGACCACGCAAGGTTTCGTGTTCCTCCTCAACAGGAGAAGACGATGACCCAGAATGCATCTCGTACCCGCCGGTCGCGCCGCGTGGCCGCCAGCCCACAAATCCATATCCCCCATTCGTCGTGGAACCGCGTGGAACGCGTGCCCGAAAGCGCCGCGCCGGTGAAGCCGGATGAATTCTGGAGCCGCCTGGGGCTTTAGGGTGGTGGTTGTCGTGAGTTGGAGCCTACGACCACCATGATTTCCCGCTTTCAGCCGGAGCCGAGAGTGACCAAAACGCCACCCGGCATCCTCACTTCACAACCTTTATCTCGAACAGCTTGGCCCAATTCTTCCCCGTCACGAACAGGCGATCGGCTTTTGCGTCATAGGCGATGCCGTTCGCCACTGCCTCGCTGTCTTTCGCGCCGCTGGCTTTCAGAAGCGGCGCGATGTCCAGCCAGTCGATGACAGCTCCTGTGCGTGGATCGATCCGCGCAATATGGGTGTCGTACCAGATATTGGCCCAGATCTCGCCTTTCACATATTCCAGTTCGTTGAGCCGATCGACCGGGCGACCGTTCCACGTCACCGTGATCCGCCGCTCCACAGTCAGCTTATCGGGGTTCAGGAACCGCAACTGCGCGGTTCCGTCGCTCATGATGAGGCTGCGCCCATCCTGCGTCAGCCCCCAGCCTTCGCCTTCATAGCGAAACTGGGAAACCGGCGAAAAATCATTCAGCTTCCAGACGAAACCTTGCCTATGCCGCCAGGTCAGGCTGATCAGCCGATCCTTCCAGTTGACGATCCCCTCGCCAAAATAGGGGCGGGGGATGGTTCGGCGGTCCAGTAGCTTGCCGTTCTTGAGATCGACCTTGCGGATCTCGGATTCGCCCTCCAGCCCGGTGCTCTCGTACAGCGCGCCGTCATGGTAGAAGAGCCCCTCGGTAAATGCAGCCGGATCATGCGGATAGCTTCGGACGAGTTTCCACCGCGTCTCCGCCTGCGCCGGAGCGATCAGCAACCATGCGCCCAGCAGCGCAACAAGGGCGCGCCTCATTCGGCGGCCTGCTCCGCCATCGCGCCGGAGAGCCAGCCGGGCAAGGCGGCGGGATCGATATCCTCCACCCGCCGCAATTCGATCGACAGGCCAAGGTCGGGCAGCGCTGCTTTCTGGCGCTTCTCATCGGCTTCAGCGATCGGCACAGCCACCAGGCGCCGGTTCACCTTGTTGCGATAATGCATGCGGGCGGTGTTTTCCTGCCCGACATAGCAGCCCTTGTCATAATCGACGCCGCCCAGTTCCGCGGCATTGGTTTCGAGCCATAAAATCTGGTCCTGCCCCAGTTCGCCGGCCCCTTCGAACACGCCCAGCGACAGCCGGTGCGCCCGGAATGCCGCCGAAGCGTCGCCCTCATCCGGCGGCGCGATCCAGCGATGTCCGAGTTGGGGTAGGCGTGGATCGAAGGGCTTATCCTGTGCCGCCAGCGCCCAGTGCACGGCCAGAGCCTCCTCTCGCGCGATCACGACCTTGCGCCGCAGCCGATAGAGTGTCAGGCGCTTGGCCAGCGCATCGACCTGCGCGGCTTCACAATCGATCAAGACATCATCCCCATCAGCCCAAAGGATGAAGTCGAACAGCGCCTTGCCCTGCGGCGTCAGCAGCGCGGTCCAGCGCGGTTCGCCCTCCTTCAGCCCCGGCACATCTCGCGTCAGCAGGCCTTGCAGAAAGATTTTCGCTTCCTCGCCCGAAATTCTGAGGAGCGCGCGGTCGGTTAGGGTGGTGCCGGTCATCGGCTTTAGGTAGGACACTCGGCAATCATATCCAAGCCCACCCTAAGCAGGCGACACCGACATGACTTTCGACCTCCTTCTCAAGAACGGCACCGTCCACACCCCCGGCGGCGCGGAAAGCGCGGATGTGGGCGTATGCGGCGGCAGAATCGTCGCCATCGGCACATCGCTGGGCGGGGCGGGAGAGGTGATCGATTGCGCCGGACTCGACGTGCTGCCCGGCTGCATCGACAGCCAGGTCCATTTCCGCGAACCGGGGCTGGAGCATAAGGAAGATCTGGAATCGGGCAGCCGCGCCGCGGTGCTGGGCGGCATCACCGCCGTGTTCGAGATGCCGAACACCAACCCCAACACCGACACCGCCGACCGCGTGCACGACAAGCTGAAGCGCGCCCATCACCGCATGTGGTGCGACCATGCCTTCTATGTCGGCGCCACCGCCGACAATGCCGAGCAGTTGAAGGAACTGGAGCGCATTCCCGGCACGTCGGGCGTCAAGATCTTCATGGGCGCCTCGACCGGCAGCCTGCTGGTGGATGATGACGATGCCCTGTCACGCGTCCTTGCGAGCGGCACCCGCCGCGTCGCCATTCATGCGGAAGACGAAGCGCGCATGAACGCCCGCAAGGACTTGCGCGTGGAGGGCGACCCGTCCTCCCACCCCGTCTGGCGCGACGATGAAAGCGCCATGATCGCGACGAAGCGCATCATCGACCTGGCCCGCAAGGCCCGCCGCCGCATCCACATATTGCATGTGACTACCCCCGCCGAGCTGGAATATATCGCCCAGCACAAGGATATCGCGACCTGCGAGGTCACGCCACAGCATCTCACCCTGGCGGCGGAGGATGCCTATCCGCGCCTGGGCACCTATGCGCAGATGAACCCGCCGATCCGGTCCGGGGCGCATCGCGACGGCCTTTGGCACTGGCTGAACCAAGGCGTGCCCGATGTCCTGGGCAGCGATCACGCCCCCCATACGATCGAGGAAAAGGCGAAGGCCTATCCCGCATCGCCCAGCGGCATGCCCGGCGTCCAGACGCTGGTGCCGCTGCTGCTCAACCATGTCGCGGAGGGGCGCCTGTCGCTTCGCCGGTTCATCGAACTGACCTCTTCGGGCCCGCAGCGCGTCTTTGGCCTGGTCGGAAAGGGGCGCATCGCGCTTGGCTATGACGCCGATTTCACCGTGGTCGACCTGAAGAAGCGTTGGACCGTCGGCAGCGACTGGCTGGCCTCGCGCTGCAACTGGTCGCCCTTCGAGGGGATGGACCTGACCGGCAAGGCTGTCGGCACCATCATCCGCGGCCATCGCGTCATGTGGGAAGACACGCTCGCCAACCAAGCGGTGGGCGAGGCTGTCCGTTTCGAGGCGACCGAGTTCGCCTAAACGGTTGCCAGCCGATTGCGGCGGGCAGCGGTCAGGCTGTCCGTCGCGAACAGGATCAGGCTCAGCCAGATCAGTGCAAAGCTTGCCATCTGCCCAGCCGTCAGCTTTTCCCCGAAAAGCAGGGTGCCGCACAGAAATTGCAGCGTCGGCGCCAGATATTGCAGCAGGCCGAGCGTCGTCATCGACAGACGCTGGGCGGCGGTCGCGAACAGCACCAGCGGCACCGTCGTCACTGCGCCGGCAATGATCAGCAAGATGGTCGTCATCATGTCCTGTCCGAAACTGACTCCGCCATGCGCCGACAGCCAGAACAGATAGCCGATGGCAGGCGGCGTCAGCAGCAGCGTCTCCACGCCCAGGCCCATCATCGGCGCTACAGGAGTCAGCTTGCGGATCAGCCCGTAGAAAGCGAAGGTCAGCGCCAGCGTGACGCTGATCCAAAGCGTGGTCAGCGCGGTCGCCGCCATGATGGCGACGCCGACCGCCGCGATCCCGATCGCCGCCATTTGTCCCCGCCGCAGTTTTTCATGGAGCAGCAGCACGCCAAGTCCGACATTCACCAGTGGATTGAGGAAATAACCGAGGCTGGTGGCGATCACATGGCCTGCATTCACCGCCCAGACATAGATCAGCCAGTTCATGCCGATCATCAGGGCCGATCCCGCGAGCGGCAGCATGAGCCGGCGATCCCGTAATATGGTCGACAGCCCGGGAAGGCTCTGCCGTGCCAGCAGGAGCGCCATGACCAACAGCAGCGACCAGAGGATGCGCTGGCCGACGATCTCCACCGGGTTCACATGATGCAGCAGCCGGAAAAAGATCGGCAGCAGACCCCATGCGCCATAGGCGGCAACTGCGGCGAGCAAACCCCGACGGATCACCTGTTCGGATGTGGGCAGGGGACTCAGAGGATGCCTCCGCCCAGGAACAGCCGCAGCGCTCCGAATGCCGCCACGATCAGACAGAAATTGCGTCCGCCATTCTTGGCCGAGAGCATGCCGACAAATGCGCCGAACAGCGCGACCGGCACGAGCAGCCAGTTGAGCGCGCCCAGCAGCGGAAACACTGCCGGGATCATCAGGATCAGGGTGAAAAGGCCGATCAGCGCTGACAGGATGTTAAGCATGGCCGCACAAATGGTGCTTCTGCTCCTTCGCGGCAAGCCGGATGGCGATGCCACTTGGCGGAGACTGGCCCGGACAAAGGAAAAATTCCGGGATTCACCAAAATCCCTAACGGAAAATTAACCTCTGCTCTTCATCCCTTGTTTACGAAGGAGTGAAGCCATGGCGCCTGTTCGATCTTTCTGTGTTCTTGCGCTACTTGCCGCCATGCCGCTGGCGGGTTGCGGCAAGAAGGAGGATGATCTGAACGCGCTGGACGCGCAACTCACCAACAATGCGGTCGACGCGCTGGCCGGTCAGATCATGGTCGACCCCAGGCTTGCAGGTCAGTCGCAGCGGGCTGCGAAGCTGCCGGTGTTGACGGGAGCGGCTGGCAAGGCGCTGGCTGATTCGGTGAAGCTGGCGGGCGGCACCTTGCTCGCCACACCCGCGCCTGTGCAGGAGGAGGCGAAGGAATCCGCGTCCATGCTCGCCGCCGTGGCCAGCGAACAGAAAAAGCCCGGCGGGAACGCCTTCTGCCGCGAGCGACTGATCTATGGCGCCCAATGGGCCAGCCGCTTGCCCGAACCCTTTACCGTCTATCCCGGCGCGCAACTTGTCGAAGCGGCAGGGGCGGAAAAGGACGGATGCACGCTGCGCGCCGCGACTTTCGTGACGCTGGTGCCACGGCAGAGCGTGATGGATTTTTATTACACCCAGGCTCGCCGCGCCGGTTTCGACGCCGAGCATAAGGTGATGGGCGGCGACCATGTGCTGGGAGGATCGCGCAAGGATGACGGCAGCGCCTTCCTACTGCTGTTCACCGAAGCGCCCGGCGGCAAGACCAGCGTGGACGTGCTCGCGGATAACGGCCGCTAGGGGTCGCCGGGGCTGTATTTCGGCCAGAAGTGGACGTTGATAATATCGTCATCCCAGCGAAAGCTGGCATCTCGTGAGGTTAGGTCGTGCGCCATCGCCTGAGATCCCAGCTTTCGCTGGGATGACGGAAATGAGGTCCGATCTCCACCTCATCCGCCGGCCCGTCATTTCCCAAACCAATGACCGCTTCCCAATCCTTGCAAAAATGCTCTAGGGCGGGCGGCATGACCAATATCTTTCTCGTCATGACAGGCGGTGCCGTCGGATCGGCGTTGCGCTACCTGCTCGGACGTCTCTCGGGCCATCTGGCCCCCGGCGCGCTGTGGCCATGGGGCACCTTCGGGGCCAATATCATCGGCGGTTTCGCCATGGGCCTGCTGGCCGGGTGGCTGGCGCGCTTCAGCACGGGCTCAGGCGAACCGATCCGCTTGCTGCTCGCTGTCGGCGTGCTCGGCGGTTTCACCACCTTCTCCTCGTTCAGCCTGGAAACCGTACTGATGATGGAACGCGGCCAATTCGGCATGGCGCTGGCCTATGCCGCCTTTTCGGTCATTGGTGCGGTCGGCGCGCTGGCCGGTGGCCTCGCTGTCATGAGGAGCGTCGCATGAAAGGTCGTCCTCCCGGCAAATCATCCGGCCCTCGCAAGCCCGGCGCCGTTCCCCAGGGTCGCGCTCGAGGCGCCGTCAAGGCCGCTCGCGCTCGCAAGCCCGACGCGCCCAAATCCGCTCCGAAGCCACCGGCTGCCAAGCCGGCCACGGCAAAGCCAGCAGTCCGGCCCGCCAAATCGTCCCCGGCCAAGGGTGTTTCGCTCGACGTCCGGCAATTCCGCGTGGGGGCTGACGATGACGGCATCCGGCTCGACCGCTGGTTCCAGCGGCATCTGCCCGATGTCGGCTTCAATATCGTGTCGCGCTGGGCGCGCACCGGCCAGTTGCGCGTGGACGGAGCGCGCGCCGCGCCGGGCGACCGGGTTGCGGAAGGCCAGAGCATCCGCGTGCCTCCCGCCGAGCCCAAGGCCGTCGAAACCGCCAAGCCCAAGCGCGTCCGCCCGGAACTGAGCGACGATCAGGTCGCCTTCGCCCAGGGACTGGTCATCCACCGCGACGCGCAAGCCATCGTCATCAACAAGCCGCCGGGCCTGGCGACGCAGGGCGGCACCAAGACCGAAGATCATGTCGACGGCCTGCTCGATGCGCTGGAATATGAGCTCGACCAACGGCCCAAGCTGGTCCATCGGCTCGACAAGGACACGTCGGGCGCGCTCCTCATTGCCCGCACCGCCCGGTCTGCCGCCTTTTTCGCCAAGGCCTTCTCCAGCCGCACCGCGCGCAAGGTCTATTGGGCCATCGTCATGGGCGTCCCCTCGATCGAGGACGGCATGGTCGAGCTGCCCATCGCCAAGCAGCCCGGCACCGGCGGCGAGAAAATGCATGTGGATCAGGAGGAGGGGCTTCCCTCCCGTTCGCGCTACCGCGTGATCGAACGCGCAGGCAATCGCGCCGCCTGGGTCGAACTGCAACCCTATACCGGCCGTACCCACCAGTTGCGCGTCCATATGGCGGCAATCGGCCATCCGATCGTGGGTGACGGCAAATATGGCGGCAAGGAGGCCTTTTTGAGCGGCGCGATCAGCCGCAAGATGCACCTCCACGCCCGCCGCATCCGCGTCGATCATCCCGATGGCGGCCGTGTGGATGTTCGCGCCGAACTGCCCGATCATTTCGCCTCCAGCCTTGCCTCGCTGGGTTTCGACCTGTCCGCCGGCGATCTGCCGCTGGACGAGGAAATCGCGCGCGCTCCCACCCGCGAGGATGAGAAGAAGGCGGCCCGAGCCCATGCCAAGCAGATCCGCAAGGGCCGCAAGGGCGAAAGGCGCGCGCGGGGCTCCGGCGGGGGACCGCGCAAGAAGTCATGACGAACAAGCTCGCCGTATTCGACTGCGACGGCACATTGGTCGACAGTCAGCATAGCATCTGCACGGCCATGATTCGTGCATTCGAGGGGGAAAAGCTGCTCGCGCCGGATCGCGCGACGATCCTCTCGGTCGTCGGCCTGTCGCTGCCGCTTGCCATGGCGCGGCTGCTGCCGGAGGCGGAGGCTGATTATCATGACTATCTCTCCGAAAGCTACAAGCTTGCTTTCCAGCAGCTTCGCCGGGAAAATGCGGTGTCGGAGCCGCTTTATCCGGGCATAGCCGAACTCATCCGCCAACTGGATGCCGATGGCTGGCTGTTGGGTGTCGCGACCGGCAAATCGGACAGGGGGCTCCAACTTTGCCTCACCCATCACGGCATCCACGCTCATTTCGTGACATTGCAGACCGCCGACCGCCATCCGTCCAAGCCGCATCCCTCCATGCTGCTCGCCGCCATGGCCGAAGCGGGGGCCGCGCCCGAAACCACGGTGATGATCGGTGACACCAGCTTCGACATCGACATGGCTCTGACCGCTGGCGCGCGTGCCCTTGGCGTCGGCTGGGGCTATCACACGCCGCAGGATCTGATCGCGGCGGGCGCGCATAGCGTAGCGATGGACAGCGCGGAATTGCATGGCCATATCCACGCCTCCGACATCAAATGACCGACCTGCCTCCACTTCCGCCAGCCGACCCTGAAAAGGTCGCCCGCCAGCGCTTCTTCGCGCTCGGCCTGTTCCGCCTGTCGGGCGCTTTGCTGGTGATGTTCGGCTTCCTCATATTGATGCAACGCTTCCATTGGGTGCAGGGGAGCAAGGCCAAGGCGATGGGCGCGATCTTCGTCGTCGTCGGCTTGTTCCAGTTCGTGATCGTGCCGCGCCTGCTGCTCGCATTGTTCAGGAAACCGCCGCAATCATGAAACGCTTCTACAAGGACGTCACGGTCGTTCCGGGTGAAACCGGTTTCGAGCTTCGGCTCGATGGCCGCCCGGTCCGCACGCCAGCCCGCGCCGCTTTGGCTCTGCCCAATGTACGCCTTGCCGAAGCGATCGCGGACGAATGGCGCGCCCAGGGCGATATGATCGATCCGCGCTCCATGCCCTTCACTGGCCTTGCCAATGGCGCCATCGACCAGATCGCGCCCAATCGCGAAAGCTTCGCCGCGGATATTGCGCGCTATGGGGAGAGTGATCTGCTCTGCTACCGCGCGGAAGGGCCGGCCGAACTGAACGCCCGCGAAGCTGCGGCCTGGGATCCGCTGCTGGATTGGGCCCGTGGCCGCTATGACGTTGCTTTCCGGGTGACGCAGGGCATCATCCCGGTCGAACAGCCCGCCGAGACTCTGGAACGGCTGGGCGGGGCGGTGGCTGTCTTCGACCCCTTCACCCTTGCGGGCCTCTCGACATTGGTGACGCTGTCCGGATCGCTGGTTTGCGGGCTCGCGATCGTGGAAGGCGGCTATGATGGCGATATGGTCTGGACCGCTTCCGAAATCGACGAGGCGTGGGAAGTCGAGCAATGGGGCGACGATGCCGAAGCCGCTGCCCGGTCGGCACGGCGGAAAGAGGAATTTGCCATGGCAGTGGCGTTTTGCGGGATGACTCGTGCCTGACGGGTTACGGCAAAGGCCTCAAGCCACCCCGCCGATGATCTTGTCGGCAAAGAGCAGCCTGCCCGGACCCATCAGCCCGATAAATTGCGGCAACATATGACGCGCCAGCGCGAAGCACCCTTCGCTGCGGCCAATCTTGCCCCAGGTCGCGATGTGATCTTCGCTCACATAATCCGCGCCATGCACGACGATGGCGCGCATTTCCGCATTGTTGTTCTGCGGGTCCAGCCCCGCCAGGCGCATCGCCCGGCCATGCTGGCCTTCGTAGATTTCGCCCGTCTTGAAGGCGCCCGAACAACTCGCTAGCGAATTGGGCTCGTTGGAAAATGTCTGGAGCCAGCCTGAATGTTCGGGGTCGGAACCGCGGCCATGGGCGACCAGATAGGAACTGGCCTGTCCGCCGATCAGATCGACCACATGGAAACGCAATTCCCGCGAGGGCGCGTTGAAGTCGGCCAATCCCACCCGGTCGCGCAGCGTGAACATATGGCCGTGCTGGTCGAGTGCAGCCTTGGCGCGCTCCAGCAGTTTCGCATAGGGCTGGGTAGCAAGCGGCCCTGCTGAGACCGGACGCGGTGCCGGCGGAGCAGCAGGCTGCGGCGGCGTTTCACCGAACGACGCAGCGCGCCCGGCACTGTCGGCAAGGAATGAAAAAGCCAGCCCGCTCAAAGCGAGCTTGGTGAAACTACGACGATCCATGAATCGCAATATAGCAAAGGAGCGGGGCCGGTCCAAGGGGAACGCCGGATTGCCACCGTCGTCCGTCCCACTCTTTGCTGCAAAACCGCCGTGCCGCCTCGTTTCCGGGGCGGGACGCGCCGATCCTATTGGGTGGCGTTCGCGCCCTCGTCCGCGCCTTCCCGATTCAGGCGCGCGGTCATGCCGGTGGCTGCGGCGTCGTCCTCGATTTGCTGCTGTTCGGAAATGGTCGGGGCGGGGGCAGGAGCGGGCGCGGCGTTATTGCTCGGCTCGGGAGCAGGAGCCTCCGGCTCCTCAACGATCACATTCTCGACCGGCGGTTCGACCAGATTGTTGGTCACCGGCGCCTCTTCCTCCTTCTTCCCGCAGGCGGCGAGGGCGAGCGCGCCGGCAAGGGCGATGAGGGCGAATTTGCGCATGAAATCAGTCCTTGGATGCGATGGAGGCCGCAGGCGCGGCGGTCGGGTCGACACGGCGGCTGGATGCTTCGATCTTTTCCGCAAGCAGCTTGTCCCAGCCATAGGGATCGGAACGGAAGCTCATCGTGCCGTTATTGCTGGCGAAAGCAGTCCAGTAAAGCAGATACACCGCCACTTCCTTGGGCAGCGAAACCCGCTGGGTTTTGCCGGTGTCGATCAGCGACTGGATCTGCCCGGCAAGGTCGGGGTTGCCCGCCACCATCAATTCCGCCAGCGGCACCGGCTTTTCCAGGCGAATGCAGCCATGGCTCGCCAGGCGGTCATAGCTTGAAAATTTCGCCCGCGACGGCGTGTCGTGCAGATAGACGGCAAAGGGATTGTTGAAGTCGAACTTCAACCGTCCCAGCGCGCTGTTGGGCCCGGCGGGTTGTACGATCCGCTCGCCCGTCTCCGGCGTGCCGACGATCTTGTAGCCCTGACGGATCAGCGTCGCGCGCCCCTTGGGCCATAATTCGCGCTTGGCGATGGAGGTGGGGACGTTCCACGGCGGATTGACCACGATCGAATGGATGCTGGATGACAGCATCGGCGTCGCATTGTCCGGCGCCCCCGTCACGGCGCGCATCGACGTCACCGGCTGATCGCCCTCGAACACCGTCAGCACGGCGGCGGCGATGTTTACCTGCACCCGGTTCACTGGCAATTGGCGCGGCATCCAGCGCCAGCGCTCCATATTCGCCATGATCGCGGCGATGCGGTCGTCGACCGGCACGTTCAGTTCCCTGAGCGTCCGCGCATCCAGCAAGCCGGTGGGGTTGAGGCCATAGCGCCGCTGCGCCCGTTGCAGCACGTCGGTCAGCTTTTCGCTCGCCGTGACGCTCTTGTCCTCTATGGCGATGCGGGCGCGCACGGTAACGGGCGAGGATTGCGCCGTCAGCGCAGGCCAACCTCCCGCGTCGCGAATCCGCTCATAATTGGCCAAACCTTTGCGCAGCCCGTCATAGCCCGCATAGGGCGGCGTCAAATTGAGCGCCCATTGCGGCAACCGATCCTCGCTGATCGCCTTGGCCAGGCCCGGTCGCGGATCGAACGGGGCAGGGCGCAACGCCCAGATCGCCAGAAAGTCCGCCGTGTCGACGCGCCCCGTGCTGAGCGCCCTGGCCCGGTCCAATGCTGCCGAAAGCAGGGCATCGCCCGTCAGGTCGCTGGTTGCCTTGCTGCGCGCCATCAGCCCTTGCTGCGTGCCGCCCTTCAGCCAGTCGTTGAGCCAGCGTTCCTGCGTGGCGGACAGGGGGGGCAGCGGTACAGGGGGAGGCGGCGTCACGATGGACGGCGGCAGGATCACCTGCGGAGCAGGGGGGGAGGATGGGGGCGCGGGCAGGATCGGCGCAACCGCCGGAGGCTGCGCCACGGACGGCACCGCGGCCGCACCCAGCAGACAAAAAACGGAAAAACGGATCAATTTGGGACGGTTCATGCTGGACCAGATAGCGCAAAGCCCGCATCGTTCAAACTCGAAGATAGCGGAAAAGATGATGCTGCACGTCGTTCACCATCCAGCCTATGTCTCTCCGGCAACAGCGGGCAGTTCCTTTCGCTTCGACAAATATGGGCTGGTGATGGAAGCGCTGACCATGGCCGCGGCGCCCTTTACCGTGCATGAACCCGCCCCCATGCCGCGCCAATGGATAGAGGCGGTCCATGATCCCGCCTATGTCGATCAGGTCGCGACGCTGAGCCTGCCGCCCGAAAAGGAAAGACGCATCGGCTTTCCCGTGACGGAGCGGGTGATGCACCGCTCCATGCTCTCGCCCGGCGGCACATGGCTAGCGGCCCGGCTGGCGCTGCGTCATGGCTATGCCGCCAACGCGGCGGGGGGCAGCCATCATGCGCTGGCTGACAGCGGCGCGGGCTATTGCGTGTTCAACGACCTTGCCATTGCGGCCAATCGATTGATCGGGGAAGGGGATGCACGGCGGATATTGATCCTGGATCTCGACGTGCATCAGGGCGACGGCACCGCCGTGCTGACGAGCGGGCGCGGGGATATCTTCACCCTCTCGATCCACGCGGAACGCAATTTCCCTGTGCGCAAGGCGCGTTCGACGCTCGACATCGGCCTGCCCGATGGAACGGGCGATGATGGCTATATGGATGCCCTGATGGAGGCGATGCCGCCTGTGCTGGACGATTTCCGGCCCGACTTGATTCTCTATCAGGCGGGGGTCGATCCCCATGCAGACGACCGTCTGGGTCGCCTTGCGCTCAGCGATGCAGGTCTGGACCGCCGCGACCGCGCCGTGATGCGCGCCGCGCGCAGCCGGGGCATAGCGCTCGCCAGCACCATGGGGGGAGGCTATGGCGCGGATCGCATGACGATCGCCCGGCGGCATGCCGACTGCATGATCCGGCTGGCGGAAGAAGTTGCTCCGGAAGGGGATGCCGGTGCGCAATCCTGATTAGTGCACCGTTTCATCCACGACGGGGTCGAAGCCGGTCGGGCGCCCGCCTTCCATGATCTTTGCCGCCACCAGTCCTGCTGCGACTAACGCGACAAAATCGCTGAAGGCCAGATAAAGACTATATCCCCAGGGCGTATGGTTGAACACGGCTTGCCCGACATGCAGCCACAGCACGGCCGTGAGCGCGAACAATATCGTCACTCTGGCCCTTTCGCCCAGATCGCCACTGATGAAGCGCAGCATCAGCGCGATCAGTACCCCGACCACCAGCGCCAGGATCAGGCCGCCGATCAAGGCGCCGGCGTCCGTCACCGGAAAACCACTGCTGTTGTAGAAGACCATCGCGACCGGCCCCTTGCCATAAAGCACCGTGCCTTCGGCGGTCGCCGGATCGGGGATCACATAGACGCCGGTGCCCGACGGCGTCAGCGCCTGCGCCATGGCAGCCTGCAAATTGCTGCCGGCTCCGGATTCCGCGCGATGAAAGGCGAGGGCGCTCAGCGGCGTCCCCCAGAAGATGAAGCCGACCAGATACATCGCCACACCGCCGATCAGGCCGCCCAACAGGGTTTTGAACATATGCCCTCCTGTCCTCTCGATGGCTTGAGAGGCTGACGGACAAACGCCGATGCGGCAATATCTTTCCGGAAAAGACCTCAATCGGCCTTGCGCGAAGCTTTTTCCGCGATGCCGGGCACGCCTTCGCGCCGGTCCAACTCGTCCAGCACATCGTCCAGACTGATGTCGAGATCGGCCAGCAGCACCAGTAGGTGGAACAGCAGGTCCGCGCTTTCACCGATCGCCCCCTCCCGGTCGGACGCCATGGCGGCGATCACCGTTTCGACGGCTTCCTCACCGACCTTCTGGGCGATCTTGCCGCGCCCCCTGGCGGTCAGCTTGGCCACATAGGATTGGCTGGGATCGGCCTGCCGCCGCTGACGGATGGTCTGTTCAAGATCGAATAGGGTCGCGCGCATGGCGCCATCAAGCGCCGCGCACGCGACCCGTCAAATGAAAACTTACTTCCGCTTGCGGCGCGCGGCGAAAACTCGCGCGCCGAGCACTGCAGCGCCAAGGTCGAACAGAGCCATCTGTTCCGGTTCCGGCACAGGAGTGGGTGCGCCGTCGGACGAAGAGCCGCCCGAGCTGCTGGAGCCGGGGCAGGGCCGTGATGGTTAACGATACCCTGCCGCTACTGGTTAATGTAAGCGCAACCGACGTTTTGCCGAGAAACAGGGTCAGCCTGCCCGAACCGGCACGCCCGCGGCAGCGAGCGCCTGATGCGCTTCAGCAATACTGTGTTGACCGAAGTGAAATATCGATGCCGCCAGCACGGCACTGGCGTGGCCTTCGATCACGCCTTCGACCAGATGCTCCAGCGTACCGACGCCGCCGCTGGCAATCACCGGGATGGATACCGCATCGGCGATGGCGCGGGTCAACGCCAGGTCATAGCCCGCCTTGGTGCCGTCTCCGTCCATCGACGTGACCAACAGTTCGCCTGCGCCCAGCGTGGCGAGTCGAACCGCATGCTCCAGCGCATCGATACCCGTGGGCTTGCGCCCGCCATGGGTGAAGATTTTCCAACGATTCTCGCCCACGCGCCGGGCGTCGACCGAGCCGACGACGCACTGGCTGCCGAAACGGTCGGCAATATCCGCCACCACCTCCGGCCGGACGACCGCCGCGCTGTTCACCGCCACCTTGTCCGCGCCTGCGAGCAGCAGCGCCCGCGCATCCTCCGGACTGCGCACGCCGCCGCCGACCGTCACCGGCATGAAGCAGACCTCAGCGGTCCGCCGCACCACGTCCAATATCGTCCCGCGCGCCTCATGCGTCGCGGTGATGTCGAGGAAGCACAGCTCATCCGCGCCCGCCGCGTCGTAGATCTTGGCCTGCTCGACCGGATCGCCTGCATCGCGCAGATCGACGAAGTTCACGCCCTTGACCACGCGCCCATTGGCGACGTCCAGACAGGGGATGACGCGGGTGCGGACCGTCATGGCTGTTCTCCTAGGCCGCAGCCCGCGCCACAGCCAGCGCTGCCTTCAGGTCCAGCCGACCGTCATAGAGGGCACGGCCCGTGATCACGCCTTCGATCCCTTCATCGGCATGCAGGCTGAGTATCCGGATATCCGCGATCCCCGCGACTCCGCCGCTTGCTATCACCGGAATGTCTGTCGCCCGCGCCAGATCGACGGTCGCGTCGATATTGCAGCCCTTGAGCAGCCCGTCGCGGCCGACATCAGTGAAGAGCAGGCTGGCGACGCCCGCATCCTCGAACCGGCGGGCGAGGTCGACCACCGGCATGTCCGATTTCTCGGCCCAGCCATCGGTCGCGACGAAACCGTCGCGGGCATCGACCGCCACCACGATTCCTCCAGGGAAGTCCCGCGCCGCGGCCTTGACGAAATCCGGATCCTTGAGCGCCGCCGTGCCGATTACGATGCGCGATACGCCAAGATCGAACCAGCGCTCCACCGCCTCCCGGTTGCGGATGCCGCCGCCCAGTTGCACATGGCCGGGGAAAGCCGCGACAATGGCCTCAACCGCTTCGGCATTGACCGCATGGCCCGCGAAGCTGCCGTCCAGATCGACCACATGCAGATGCTGCGCGCCCGCCTCGGCAAAGAGCAGCGCCTGCGCCGCCGGATTGTCGCCATAGACGGTGGCGCGGTTCATGTCGCCCTCCGCCAGACGGACGACCTGGCCGCCTTTTAGGTCGATGGCAGGGAAAACGATCAGGCTCATGGACGCCATTCCAGAAAGCGGGAAAGGAAGGAAAGGCCGTAGCTCTGGCTCTTTTCCGGGTGAAACTGGCAGCCGATGATCGTATCCCGCGCAACTGCGGCGACCAGAGGTCCGCCATGATCGGTGACGGCGGCGATATGATCCTCTTGCGCCACGTCGAAATGATAGCTGTGCAGGAAATAGGCCTCGCCCGCTTCCAGCAGCGGCGGATTGCCGCGCAGGGTCACGTCGTTCCAGCCCATATGCGGCACCTTGATCGCCGGATCATGAGGCTCGATCAGGCGCACGGTGCCGGGAATCCAGCCCAGTCCCTCATGCCGTCCGAATTCTTCCCCGGCGTCGGCCAGCAATTGCATGCCCACGCACACGCCCAGAAAGGGCACGCCGCGCTCTAACACCGCCTCGTTCATCGCCTCGACCATGCCGGGGATGGCGACCAGCGCATCGCGGCAGGCGCGAAAAGCGCCGACACCAGGCAGGACGATCCGATCCGCCTTCGCCACCAGTTCGGCATCGGCGGTGATGACGGCATTGTCCGCTCCCGCCTTGCGCAGGGCGTTATGCACCGAATGAAGGTTACCCGCGCCGTAATCGATGAGGGCAAGCGCGGTCACAATATCCCCTTGGTCGACGGAATGGCGTCGGCCTTGCGCGGGTCGATCTCCACCGCCTGCCGCAGCGCGCGGGCGAGCCCCTTGAAGCAGCTTTCGACGATATGATGGTTGTTGCTGCCGTAAAGATTTTCGATGTGCAGCGTAATCCCCGCAGCCTGGGCGAAGCTGTGGAAGAAATGCTCGACCATCTCCGTATCCCATTCCCCGATGCGCTGCACGGTGAAGGGGGCCTTGAACACCAGCCAGGGGCGGCCGGAAATATCCAGCGACACGCGGGTCAGTGTCTCGTCCATCGGGGAATAGACGCTGCCGTAGCGGGAAATGCCGCGCTTGTCGCCCAGCGCCTTGGCCACCGCCTCGCCAATGGCGATCGCCGTGTCTTCTGTGGTGTGGTGCTGGTCGACATGCAGGTCACCGACCGTCTTCACATCCATGTCGATCAGCGAGTGGCGGGACAGTTGCTCGATCATGTGATCGAAAAAGCCAATGCCCGTCGAAACGGTATAGATGCCGGTGCCGTCGAGGTTGACGGTCACGTCGATCTGCGTTTCCGCAGTGTTGCGGTGAATGTCGGCCGTGCGCATGGCTGCGCCCTATACCGAAGTGGCCCCACGTTGCAATGTGCCCCAGCAATCTATGGCGCGCTCTTGACCCGCGCCGCCGCGCCGCTAGGACATTGGCGCATGAGTGAAGACCTGCCCGACAGCCTGATTCCCTATGACGAAATCGTGCAGGAGGCTCTGCGCGCTGTGGTCGGCCGTGTTCTGGGAGAAATCGAGCGTTCAGGTGGGCTTCCCGGCGCGCATCATTTCTATATCACCTTTAAGACTCAGGCGGCCGGAGTCGATATCCCGCGTCACCTGGTCGAGCGATTCCCCGACGAGATGACCGTCGTGCTCCAGAATAAATTCTGGGATCTCAAGGTCAGCGATGACGCCTTTGGGGTCAGCCTGACCTTCAATCAGGTCGCCGCGCATCTGTATATTCCCTTTGCCGCGATTAC
Source organism: Sphingobium sp. TB-6 (assembly GCF_012927365.1). Lineage (NCBI taxonomy): Bacteria > Pseudomonadati > Pseudomonadota > Alphaproteobacteria > Sphingomonadales > Sphingobiaceae > Sphingobium > Sphingobium sp. TB-6. The sequence goes on from NZ_JABBGL010000009.1 coordinate 134,107, forward strand.
GGCCTTCGTCGATCCTGCGGTGAATTTCGCCCTGCAATTCCAGGCGCAGGCCGACATTGCGCCCGAACCGCATGAAGAAGCGGAAAATGACGCCCCCCAAGTGATGACGGAAGACGGCTCCAATGTCGTCACCGTGGATTTCGGCAAGAAGAAATAAGCTCTGGAATAGGGGGGCGAGCTTCCCCAGATTGGTGGCACTCCAGCAATTTCAGGGAGTGGCTGATTTGAGCGAGACTCGTACCGAAACCGACAGCATTGGCGCCATCGAAGTGCCTGCCGACGCTTATTGGGGCGCGCAAACCCAACGCAGCATCGAAAATTTCCCTTTCGGTCCGGACGAACGCATGCCCGTTGGCATCGTCCATGCCCTGGCGATCGTGAAGCAGGCGGCGGCGCGGGTGAACCGCGGCCATGGCCTCGATTCGGGGCTGGCCGATGCGGTCGAGGCGGCCGCTGCCGAAGTGATTGCGGGCCGCCACGACGACCAGTTCCCTCTCGTCATCTGGCAGACCGGCAGCGGCACCCAGTCGAACATGAACGTCAATGAGGTGATCGCGGGCATCGCCAATGAGGCGCTGACCGGTAAGCGCGGCGGCAAGAGTCCGGTCCATCCCAACGACCATGTGAATATGGGGCAGTCGTCCAATGACAGCTTTCCGACGGCACTGCATATCGCGGCGGCGCGGGCGGTGACCGGGCATCTATTTCCCGCGCTGGACCGGCTGCATGCCGCGCTCGACGCCAAGGCGAAGGCGTGGGCGGGCATCGTCAAGATCGGCCGCACCCATTTGCAGGATGCGACGCCGCTGACGCTGGGACAGGAATTTTCCGGCTATGCGCATCAACTCTACCGGAGCCGCAAGCGGATCGAACCGGCCACCATGTATGGCATGATGGCGCTGGCGCAGGGCGGCACGGCGGTCGGCACGGGCCTTAATGCGCCCAAGGATTTCGATGTCGCCGTCGCAAGGGAGATCGCAACGCTGACCGGATTGTCGTTCCGGACGGCGGACAACAAGTTCGAAGCGCTCGCCTCCAATGATCCGCTGGTGCATCTGTCCTCGACCTTGGCGACGCTGGCGGTGGCGTTGACCAAGATCGCCAATGACATCCGCCTGCTGGGCAGCGGTCCGCGTTCGGGCCTTGGCGAACTCGACCTGCCCGCCAATGAGCCGGGCAGTTCCATCATGCCGGGCAAGGTCAACCCGACGCAGTGCGAGATGCTGACCATGGTCGCCGCCCAGGTCATTGGCAATCATCAGGCGGTAACGGTCGGCGGCTTGCAGGGGCATCTGGAACTTAATGTCTTCAAGCCGCTGATCGGCGCGGCGGTGCTGCGGTCGATCCATTTGTTGAGCGTCGGCATGGACAGCTTTGCCGAACGCTGCGTCGAAGGGCTGGAGGCGAATGAAAGGCGGATAGCCGAACTGGTTGATCGGTCGCTGATGCTGGTGACGGCGTTGGCGCCGGAGATCGGCTATGACAATGCCGCGAAGATCGCCAAACATGCCCATGCCGAAGGGCTGACGTTGAAGGAGGCGGGCTTGGCGTTGGGACTGGTCGATGAAGCCACCTTCGACCGGCTGGTCCGGCCGGAAAATATGGTCTGATTCAGATCGACATGGCGGAACCTGCCGCGCTGCGGTACATTGACACCCCATGAGGAAAAAATCGCCCGACCAGCCGCTGATCGCCGTCCGTCCGCCGCGTAAGGATAGCTTGCTCAAAAAGGCGGCCCGTGTCGGAGCGACGGTCGTCGCGGCCCGCGTTGCGGCGGATACCGGCAAGAAGGGCGTGATCGGCCTGCTCGCGGGAATGGGCGCCAAGCGGCTCATCATGCGCTATCCGGCGGGCGCTCTGTTCGTGACGGGCGCCTATATGGCGGGCAAGATCTACGAAGCGAAGCGCGAAGCGGACCGTAAGCGCAAGGCCAAGACCCTGCCGGACAAAAGCGCGCAGCCGATATTGATCGAGGAGGCGCGCAAGGCCCGCAAAGGCTGAAGCGCGGATTGTCCCTCTTGCCAAATGGCGTTCATGGCGGCACTAGCGGCCATGGCCGACAGCACCTCCATCGAGACGCCCGATTTCAAGCGCCGCGGCGTCCTGTTCGTTCTTTCCTCGCCTTCGGGCGCCGGTAAATCCACCATTGCGCGCAAGCTGCTTGCGGCTGAGCCGGATCTGGCGATGTCGGTGTCCGCGACGACGCGGCCGATGCGACCGGGGGAGGTCGAGGGCAAGGATTATCATTTCGTCGATCTGGAGGAATTCCGGCGGATGACCGCCGATCATGAATTTCTGGAATGGGCGCATGTCTTCGGCCAGCGCTACGGCACGCCCCGCGAGCCGGTGGAGGCGATGCTGAAGTCTGGGCGCGACGTGCTGTTCGACATCGACTGGCAGGGCGCGCAGCAGCTTCACCAGATTGCGGGGGGCGATGTCGTGCGCATATTCATTCTGCCTCCCTCGATGGAGGAGCTGGAGCGCCGTCTACGGGGCCGGGCGACGGACAGCAATGAAGTGATCGAAGGCCGCATGTCCCGCGCCGCCGGAGAGATCGCGCATTGGGACGGCTATGATTATGTCCTCTGCAATGTCGATGCGGAGGATTGTTTCCAGCGCGTCCAGACCATCCTGCATGCCGAGCGCATGAAGCGCAGCCGCCAGACGGGGCTGATCGGCTTTATCCGCAAGCTCAGCCGTTATCATCAGGACGATTGAGGGTCTGGCTGGCTGAAACCTGCTCCTGCGTAGGCAGGAGCACGGTAATTTATCCCTCAAATCCCGCCGGGTCGGCCCAGTCCGGGTGAACCCAGGCCATGGCCTTGAACAGCGTTCCCATGGCGTCGTCAGCGGTCAGCCGATGACGGGCGGCCTCCACTTCCTCTGCGCGGGTGGGCGCGGTGCGGCTCAACTGATCGGCGCGGGCGTCGATGCCGAGCTGGCGCAGAAAGGCACCTTGACCGACCGTTCGCGTCACGTGCAGCCCGGCTTGCCGCGCCATATTGCCAATCATGGTGAAATCGACATGGGTGGTTAGGTCACTCTCGCCTGGTTCGAAGAAAGGATCAGCGAACCGATGCGCTCTGACGGCCTGGAGCGTGTCGCCGGTGGCCGGGCCTTCATAGCCATAGTCGACGATGATCGCGGCGCCGCCCTGCCGCGCGATGCGATGCGCCAGTTCCAGCGCGATGGCCGATCCGGCGAGCGGCATTTCAAGGATCGTGCCTTCCGGCGCGTCGGCGGCCATGGCGGGGATGCCGGATTCGACTCGGCGGTAACCGGGCATTGGGGCGAAATGCGCGGGCTGTTCGGGATCGGGGCGTACGACCACCCGCTCGCGCCATTCCTGACCGACGCGGACAAGCTGGCGGACGGGAAGGGCATCGAAAAATTCATTGGCGACGACCAGCAGCGGCCCCTGCTCTGGCAGGCTTGAAACGGCGTCGTGGTGTGAGACATTGGGTATCAGCGCCCTTTGCCGTTCCCGCAGGCTGGGGCTGGTTTCGACGAAATGAACGCGGGGATGGAGCGATGCGCTGGCCATGGCGCGCAGCGCGTCGGAGGCAAGCGTGCCGCGGCCGGGCCCCAACTCGACATAATGCACCTCCGGACGGCTGCCCGATCTCATCCACATGTCCGCGAGGCAGAGTCCGATCAGTTCCCCGAACATCTGGCTGATTTCGGGCGCGGTGGTGAAGTCGCCCGCCGCGCCCAGGGGGTCGCGGGTGCCGTAATAATGCTGGTTCGCCTCCGCCATATAATGGGCGACGGAGATCGGGCCGCCTGCCGCGATCTGGCGCGACAGGCGTTCCGAAAGACTGAGTTCAACTGACACTCGCACTGCCTGCAATGGGCTCCACCCGGACACGGCGGCCCTTGGCCGTGACGATCAGGTAGAGGCCGCCCAGGATCATCGGCACGCAGAGCCACTGGCCCATATGAAGGCCGGTGCGGGCGGCGAATTCCATGAGCTGGGCGTCGGCTTCGCGGAAATATTCGATGCCGAAGCGGAAGATGCCGTAGCAGAAGAGGAAGAGGCCCACGAGCATGCCGGGCTTGTAGCGGGCGCGGGTCTTCCAGAAGGCGAAGGCCAGAATGAGGAAGAGGATGATGCCTTCGAAAAAGGCTTCGTAAAGCTGGCTGGGATGGCGGCGGAAGGGGCCGCCGGTCGGGAAGATGATTGCCCAGGCCACGTCGGTTTCCTTGCCCCACAATTCCCCGTTCACGAAATTGGCGAGGCGGCCGAAGAACAGGCCGAAGGGGACGCAACAGGCCACGAAATCATGGATACGCAGCCAGGAGAGATTCTCCTTGCGCGCCATGTAGAGGATGCCGAGCGACACGCCGATCGCGCCGCCATGGAAGGACATGCCGCCGTTCCAGAGCTTGAAGATATCGAGCGGATGCTGGAGGATTTCGGGCTGGTAGAAGAAGACATAGGCCAGCCGCCCGCCAATGATGATGCCTAGCGTCGCATAGAAGATCATGTCGTCGGCATGGCGGCGCGCCATGGGCGATCCGGGCTGGGCGATGAGCTTCAGCAGATACCAGTAGCCGATCAATATGCCGGCCAGATAGGCGAGGCTGTACCATTTCAGCGTGAAGAAGCCGAGGTCGAGCGCGACCGGGCTGAGGCCGAGCTGGTCGAAACGGATGGCGCCCGAAGCGGCGGCGGCAAGGTCAAGGATCAAGTTGTCGTTCCCTTTGGGAAAATCGGACCCGCCATAGAGCAGGTTGGGGGGAAGATGAAAGGGGGCGTTTGATGGGCGCCGGTCCGGCTACAGCTCCGCATAATGGGGCGGCACCGGCGGCAGGGTGAAACGGGCGACGCCGCCGCAGAGCAGCAGCAGCGCGATGGTCAGTCCCGCCCCGCGCCGCCTGCGCAGGGGCGAACGGCCCAGGATCAGCCAGCCGATCGCCGTCGCCAGCATGGGCCAGAGATGATAGCGCAGATCCGACGATATGCTGATGACCGCGAAGCTGGCCTCCTGAAACAGGGCGGAGGCGAAGAGGGCAAGCGCCAAATCCCTGGCACTATTTCCGGCGCTATCCTTGGTCCTTCCGGATGCCAGGGCAAGGCTGGCCCACAGGCCCCAAAGAGCGGCTGCGGTCCACAGGATCGGCCAGGCCAGCGGCGTTTCCGTCAGCCATGCCGCCAGACGCTGCCATGCCGCGACCAGAGGGCTTTGAGGGTTGGCGAGGCCAAGGTCATTGGGTTCGGCCCGAGCCGGCGGCGCGGCGAGCGGCCAGTGGAGGGGAACCAGCCAGCGCTCGGTCGAATTGAGATGGGCGGCGCGATGGGCAAGATAGGCGATCGGATGGCGCGCCGCCGCCATGGCGAGCTGGAGATAGAGCGGGCCGATCGGCGCCTTTTCCATATGCCCGATGGCGGACTGGCAGGCGGGGGTGGCGCTCAGCGAGTCCCAGAACAGCGGACGGACGCAATCATCTTGTCTCAGCGCCTCGATCGCCGCCGTGGAGAGGCCGCTGTCTGCTCCGTCCCCTGCCCGCACGGCAATGCCCGCCAGGTCGTACATCGGCTGGGTGCGGCGGACGCCGCTGTCCTCCGCGTCGAACAGACCGTGGTTGATTGGCTGGGAGAGGAGCAGGATGGCCGGGATGGCGGCGATCATCAGGGCAAAGCGGGCAGCGCCGGATTGCGGCCGGGCAAGCAGCAGCATCGCCAGCGGAACGGTCGAGAAGACCGCATTGGCGCGAACCAGCGTTGCGTAGATCAGGCAGAGGATGATGACGATCAGGGCCGGCGCCGGGATGGGCTGGTGGCGCAGGCGGAAATGGCCGACAAGGCCGGTAGCGAGGGCCAGTGCGCCGATCATCTGGCTGTCCTTGATCACGACGGCGATCCATCCGCTGAGGAACGGCGTCGCGCCGACGGCAAGCAGGACGATGGCCCTCCGGCCGCCGACAGCCTGGGCCAGCAGGCCAAGGCCGATCCAGTAGCCGCTCAGTTGCAGCGCGAACATGGGCGCTGTGCCATGCTGAGCGAAGGGCAGGATCGACCAGAGCCGGGCCATGACCGGCGGATGCCAATCGTCATAGCTTCCGCTCAAAAATTGTTGATATTGAACGACTGTGTCGTAGCTCGCAATGCCCGGCCAGAAGAGAAGCAAAGAGCAGATCAGGAGAATGGCAGCGACGGTGAGTGGCCATGGCCTGGAGGTAATGGCGGCACCGGAAGAGTCGGCATTGATCTGCATGGTTCCCCCTTCAAGGCCTTGATAGCTGCCTGCAATTGCGGTCACTGTCGAGAGGGGGGAGCGGTGAGATCGGATGGGAAGCCGTCATTCCTGCGTTGATCTTTGGCCGTCATATCCAACAAAAAAGCCGCCCGGTGAGGGGCGGCTTCTCTGTTCAGGCCGAAGCTGAAACTCAGGCTTCTTCAGCCGGGGCTTCTTCGGCTTCCACGGCGATTTCGCCGGGTTCCGCGTTCGGATCATAATCTTCGGTGAAGCCGCTCTCGTCCTTTTCGAACAGATCGGCCATCACGTCCACGCCCTGCGACTGCAGTTCGGCTTCTTCCGGCGAGCGGGCGACGTTCACCGTGATGGTGACCGCGACTTCGGGATGCAGCGCAACCTTGACGTCGAACACGCCCAGGGTCTTGATCGGGCGTTCCAGCACGACCATCGCCTTGGTGACGTTGGTGACGCCATCAGCGTGCAGCGCTTCGACGACGTCGCGAACGGCGACCGAACCATAGAGGTGGCCGGCGTTGGACGACTGGCGGATCAGGACGATCTGCTTGCCGTTGACGCCTTCGGCAGCCTTTTCAGCGTCCGTGCGGCGGGCGGCGTTGTCGGCTTCGATCTTCGCGCGGTTGGCTTCGAAGACCTTCTTGTTGGCGTTGTTGGAGCGCAGCGCCTTCTTGTTGGGCAGCAGATAGTTACGCGCGTAACCGTCCTTCACGGTGACGACGTCACCGATGGCGCCCAGCTTCTCGATCCGTTCGAGGAGAATGATTTCCATGAGTCTTACTCCCTCACTTCACGATGTAGGGCAGCAGGCCCAGATGACGGGCGCGCTTGATGGCCTGGGCCAGCTCGCGCTGCTTCTTGGCGGACACCGCGGTGATGCGGCTGGGGACGATCTTGCCGCGCTCGGACACGAAGCCCTGCAGCAGACGGACGTCCTTATAATCGATCTTCGGCGCATCCTTGGCGGCGAAGGGGCAGCTCTTGCGGCGGCGGAAAAACGGGCGTGCCATTGGTCAGATCTCCTTATTCGCCGGCGGCGGCTTCTTCGCGCTCACGGCGCGGGCCACGGTCGCCACGATCTTCGCGGGGGCCACGATCGCCACGGTCACCGCGGGGGCCGCGATCACCACGCTCGGAGCGTTCCTGCTTGCGCATCATGACCGACGGGCCACCTTCCAGCTCATCGACCTTGATGGTCATGTAGCGGATGATGTCTTCGTTGATCTGGGTCTGGCGCTCCAGCTCGGCCACGACGCCGGCAGGGGCATCGATGTTGAGCATGACATAGTGCGCCTTGCGGTTCTTGGCGATCTTGTACGCGAGGCTGCGCAGACCCCAGGTTTCCACCTTGGTCACCTTGCCAGCATTTTCCTCGACGATCTTGGTGGCGGTTTCCGCCAGAGCGTCCACCTGCGCTTGTGCCAGATCCTGGCGCGCAAGGAACACATGCTCATAAAGAGCCATGGGTATTGCCTCATCTGTTGGCCGATCGCTGACGCCCACCCCATGTGGAACGCCCCTCCGGCTGTCGTCTCAAGCATTGATCCGCGCAGCCGCGAGTCACCCCGTGGCCGTGCGAAGCGGCGCCTATGACGGAAATGCGGATGAAAGGCAAGGGAGACTTGGCGTCCTGCCGCGGGTTGCATAGAGGTTGATGCAAGAGACGCAAAGGGGAGAGTGGGATGGCGGTCGGGATCGCGGCCTTGTCGCTGATATTGCTGATGATTGCGGCCTATCGGGGGATGAGCGTCATCGTGATGGCGCCGCTGCTGGCGATGCTGGCGGTGTTTCTGACCGATCCTTCCGCCGTGCCTGCGGTGTTTTCGGGGCTTTTCATGGAGAAGGTGGGGAGTTTTCTGAAGCTCTATTTCCCGGTGTTTTTGCTTGGGGCGCTGTTCGGGAAGCTGATCGAGATTTCGGGCTTTTCGCGCTCGATTGTCTCGGCGGTGATCGGGCTGGTGGGCGCGCAAAGGGCGATCCCGGCGATCATGCTGGTGACGGCGCTGCTGACCTATGGCGGGGTTTCCGTCTTTGTGGCGGTATTTGCGGTTTATCCCTTCGCCGCAGAGATGTTCCAGCAGGGGGATATTCCCAAGCGATTGGTGCCCGCGACCATTGGCCTCGGCGCGATCACCTTCACCATGGATGCGATGCCGGGGACGCCGCAGATCCAGAATATCATTCCGACCAGCTTCTTCGGCACGACGGCCTGGGCAGCGCCGTCGCTGGGGCTGATCGGATCGGCCTGCATCATGGGGATGGGGCTGGCCTATCTCGGCTGGCGGCGGCGGGCGATGAAGGCAGCGGGAGAGGGCTATGGCGCGCCGGAAACCCTGGTGAACGAGCCGGAAGCGGTGGATGGGGGCGAGAAGGTTGCGCATCCTTTGATCGCATTGCTGCCGCTGTTGGTGGTGGGGCTGGGAAATCTGGCTTTGACCATCATGATCCCGCGCATGGTGTCGGGGGAGGAGGTCAGCGTGTCGCTGATCGGCCTTGCCGAGCCGGTGGTGGTGAAGGTGGCGCAGGTGGCGGCGCTCTGGGCCGTGGAGGGCGCGTTGTTGCTGGGGATCGGGACGATCCTGCTCTTCGCCTTTGCGCGGGTGGCGCGGCGCTTTGCCGATGGGTCGAGGGCGGCCGTGGGCGGGGCGTTGCTCGCGGGGATGAATACGGCAGTGGAATATGGGTTCGGAGCGGTGATCGCGGCGCTGCCGGGCTTTCTGGTGGTGAAGGAGGCGCTGAAGGCCGTGCCCAATCCGCTGGTCAATGAGGCGATTACCGTGACCTCGCTCGCCGGGATTACGGGATCGGCTTCGGGCGGGCTGTCGATCGCGCTGGCGGCGATGGCCGAGCAGTTCGCAGCGGCGGGCGATGCTGCGGGCATCCCGCGCGAGGTGCTGCATCGGGTGGCGTCCATGGCGAGCGGCGGGATGGACAGCCTGCCGCATAATGGCGCGATCATCACGTTGTTGGCGGTGACGGGGCTGACCCATAGGCAGGCCTATAAGGATATTTTTGCGCTGACGTTGATCAAGACGTTCACCGTTTTCCTGGTGATCGCAGTCTATTATCTGACGGGACTGGCATAGAAGACGCCCCGGAATTGCCTCCGGGGCGTCAGCTGCTTTGATCCGGTTTTAACGGATGGCGCCGGTGATGACCGAGGCGATGATGCCGCTGGCAAGGGCGACCAGCACTGCGTCATTGCCTGAACTGACCCAGTGATAGCCGCGCGGCGGAGCCTTCAGGCGGTAGCCGCGATAATTGTCGATCACGCGATAGTTGTTCGCATAGCGGCGGTCGAAACGCTGGCCCTTGGCCCAGCGGCGGTGATTGTCGCGGCGGTCGTCCTTGCGAATGACGGTCGTCCGGGTGACGGTGCGGCCATGGGAGCCTTGCTTCACGGTCTGATGGACTTCGCGGTGCGGCGCGGCCTGAGCTTCCGCAGCGACCATCGGGCTCGCCATCATGGTGGTGGCGGTGAGAGCCATCAGCAACTTCTTGAACATCATCATGCTCCTTCTTTCTATGTCTTGCCGCCGTTCCCGGCGTCGCAAACAGAGATAGGACGCATTTGTCGCAGGACTGTGCCGGATCGCGGCAAAGCTGTCGCGAAGTGTAATCCCTATTCGTGACGCAGCGCGTCGATGGGGAGCAGGTTTACGCGCATATGTGCTTGTGCTGAACGGAGGTTGGCGAGACCGGCTTCATCGATCGGCGCGGGCCGAGAGCGCCAGTGCCGTTCCAGCGATCCATGCAATGCGATATCGCACCTTTTCCTTATACTCCGTCATCGTTAAAGGCGGTCCTCCGATGAGGACTGCCGAAATGGGCCGGGGGCTCAACGGCATTTGTGTCTCAAAGGTGTAACGGCTTTGAAAAATTGCGCTTTTGCTGGGCGCGCATGTCAGAAGGTGGATGATGAGGGCATTTCTTTTTCCGGGGCAGGGCAGCCAGTCGGTCGGCATGGGCAAGGCGCTGGCCGAAGCGAGCCCGGCGGCGAAGGAGCTGTTTCAGGAGGTCGATGACGCCCTGAAACAGCATTTGTTCCGCATCATGGTGGAGGGGCCGGAAAGCGACCTGACGCTGACGGAAAATGCGCAGCCCGCGATCATGGCCAATGCGCTGGCGACGCTGCGAGTGATGCAGAAGGAAGGCGGCTTTTCGCTGGCCGAGAAGGGCGATTTCGTCGCCGGGCATTCGCTGGGCGAATATAGCGCCCTCTGTGCGGCGGAGGCTTTCGACATCGGCACAACGGCGAAGCTGCTCAAGCTGCGCGGACGGGCGATGCAGGCTGCCGTGCCGGTGGGCGAAGGCGCGATGGCGGCTCTGCTGGGCGCGGATATCGAGAAGGCTTTGAGGCTGGCCGAGGCGGCTGCCCAGGGCGAGGTCTGCACCGTCGCCAACGACAATGACCCGACCCAGGTGGTGATTTCCGGCCATCGCGGCGCGATCGAGCGGGCGGTGGCGCTGGTCAAGGATCATGGCATCAAGCGGGGCGTGCTGCTGCCGGTGTCGGCTCCCTTCCACTGTCCGCTGATGCAGCCCGCCGCCGAGGCGATGGAGGAGGCTTTGGGCAAGGCGGCGATCAACACGCCGCTGCTGCCGGTCTATGCCAATGTGCTGGCAAGCGCGATCGCCGATCCCGAAGAAATCAAGCTGCGGCTGGTGGAGCAGGTGACGGGCCGGGTGCGCTGGCGCGAATCCGTCGCGGCCATGTGGGACGCGGGCGTGACCGAGTTCGTCGAGCTGGGCGGCAAGGTGCTGGGGCCGATGGTCAAGCGGATCGCGCCCGACGCGACCGTGCGCAGCATCGTGACGATGGATGATATCGAGGCCGCCCTGGGGGCGATGTGAGCGGCGCTCCTGTTCTGACCAGCCGTGACGGGGCCGTGTTGACGGTCACGCTCAACATGCCGGACCGGCGCAATCCGATCTCCGATCCGGCGATGGTCGATGCTCTGTGCGCCGTGTTCGAGGAGGCTGAGCGCGACCTGTCGGTGCATGTGGCTATCCTGACCGGGTCTGGAAGCGCCTTTTCTTCCGGCGGGGATTTGAACGCGATGCGGCCCGATGCGGGTGGTTTGCGGGCAGGTTTGCCTGCGCAGACGCGGCGCAACTATCGGGCGGGAATCCAGCGTCTGCCGCTGCTGTTTCAGGGGATCGAACTGCCGGTGATCGCGGCGGTCAACGGGCCTGCCATCGGCGCGGGCTGCGATCTGACGCTGATGTGCGATGTCAGGATTGCGGCACAATCGGCTAAATTTGCTGAATCTTTTGTGAAGCTGGGGATTGTTTCCGGCGACGGCGGGGCTTGGTTGCTGCCGCGGATCGTGGGTTTTTCCAAGGCGACCGAACTGGCGCTGACCGGCGAGACGATCGATGCGGCGGAGGCGCTGCGGATCGGGCTGGTGGGGCAGGTGGTGCCGGACGCCGACCTTCTGACCGCAGCGCGCAAGTTGGCGGACAAGATCGCCGCCAATCCGCCGCATGCGACGCGGATGACCAAGCGGCTGTTGCGCGCGGCGCAGACGGCGGAATTGAACCAGATCATGGAAATGGCGGGCGCGATGCAGGCGCTGGCCCATGCGACGGCGGATCATGATGAGGCGATCGACGCCTTTTTCGAGCGCCGGACGCCGAATTTCAAGGGAGACTGACATGTTCGATCTGACAGGCATGACCGCGCTGGTGACGGGCGCTTCGGGGGGCATCGGTTCCGCCATCGCAAAAGCCCTCGCCGCGCAGGGTGCCACGCTCGCCCTTTCGGGGAGCAATGAGGAGAAGCTCAAGGCCTTTGCGGCGGAACTGGGCGGGAATCACAAGATTCTGGTCTGCAACCTCAGCGATCCGGCGGCGGTGGACGCGCTGGTGCCGCAGGCGGTCGAAGCGCTGGGCGGCAAGCTCGACATTCTGGTCAACAATGCCGGCATCACCCGCGATAACCTGATCCTGCGCATGAAGGATGAGGAATGGTCGAACGTGATCTCCGTCAATCTGGAGGCGGCGTTCCGGCTGGCCCGCGCTGCTGCGAAGCCGATGATGAAGGCGCGCTTCGGGCGGATCATCTCCATCACTTCGGTCGTGGGCGTCACCGGCAATCCCGGCCAGGCCAATTATGCCGCGTCCAAGGCGGGCATTATCGGCATGTCGAAATCGCTGGGCCAGGAACTGGCGAGCCGCGGAATCACGGTGAACTGCGTTGCGCCGGGCTTCATTCGTTCGGCCATGACCGACGCGTTGAATGACGCGCAGAAGGGCGCGATCCTGACCAGGATTCCGGCGGGTGATCTGGGCGCGGGCGAGGATATCGGCGCGGCGGTCGTGTATCTTGCGAGCAAGGAAGCGGGCTATGTGACCGGCCAGACGCTGCACGTAAATGGCGGCATGGCGATGATCTGAACCGGTCGGGCGCGACGGGTTATTCCCTTGCGCCCGAAAAATTTTGGGCATTTGCAAAGCGGCCGCCTTGTGCCATCGGGGCGAATGAGTCGAATGCAGGCGGGGGCGTGCTTCCCGATTGCCTCTTGCCTCTTGCCTCTTATGGGGCTTGCCTCTAGGGCATGCCTTAACAAATATTCAGAACCATCAACGATACCCAGTAAGAAGGACCACTCATGAGTGAGACCGCGGATCGCGTAAAGAAAATCGTCGTCGAGCATCTGGGCGTCGAAGCCGAAAAGGTGACCGAGGATGCGAGCTTCATTGACGATCTGGGCGCTGACAGCCTGGACATCGTTGAGCTGGTGATGGCGTTCGAGGAAGAATTCGGCGTCGAAATCCCTGACGATGCGGCGGAGAAGATCGCCACCGTCAAGGACGCCATCGATTATATCGACAGCAAGCAGTAAGAGCGTCGGGCGGCCTGCCTTTTTGGGGTTTGGCCGCCGCGTTTGAAGGAATTGGCTCCTCCTGTCCGGCAAAAACCGGGTCTTGGGGAGCCTTTTCGTATCTGGTTCCCGTTCATGTTTTGGCTGTTCACAGGGGCACTTCGAATGGCTAGATGGACGGCGTTGAGCCAAAGAGAATTTTTCGGAGCAAGCATATGCGTCGTGTTGTCGTAACCGGCCTTGGCATGGTCAGCCCGCTCGGCGGGGATGTGGAAACGACCTGGAAGAACATCATCGCGTCCAAATCCGGCGCGGCGACGATCGCGCGCTTTGACGCCAGTGAATATAAGTGCCGCATCGCCTGCGAAGTGAAGCCGGCGGATCATGAATATGGCTATGATGCCGGGCTGGATGTCGATCACAAGATCCAGCGGCAGGTCGACCCGTTCATCGTCTACGGCATTTCCGCCGCCAGCCAGGCGCTGCGCGACGCGGGCCTCGACAATATGAGCGAGGAGGAGCGTCTGCGCGCCGGTTGCTCGATCGGTTCGGGCATTGGCGGCTTGCCGGGCATCGAGAGCGAATCGCTGGTGCTGGCGAACAAGGGGCCGGGCCGCGTGTCGCCGCACTTCGTCCATGGGCGGCTGATCAACCTGATCTCGGGTCAGGTCTCGATCAAATATGGGCTGATGGGGCCGAACCATGCGGTCGTGACGGCTTGCTCGACGGGCGCACATTCCATCGGGGACGCCGCGCGGATGATTGCGATGGACGATGCCGACGTGATGCTGGCCGGCGGTGCGGAAAGCGCGATCTGTCCGATCGGCATTGCCGGTTTCGCGCAGGCTCGGGCGCTGTCGACGGCTTTCAACGACGCGCCGGAAAAGGCTTCGAGGCCCTATGACGTCAACCGTGACGGCTTCGTCATGGGCGAAGGCGCGGGTGTGGTTGTGCTGGAAGAATATGAGCGGGCCAAGGCGCGTGGTGCCAAGATCTATGCCGAAGTCATCGGCTACGGTCTGTCGGGCGACGCCTATCACGTCACTGCTCCCCATCCGGAGGGCAATGGCGGCTATCGCTCGATGCAGATGGCGCTCAAGAAGTCGGGGCTTTCGCTGGCGGATATCGACTATGTGAACGCGCATGGCACCTCGACCCCGCTGGGCGACGAGCTGGAACTGGGCGCGGTGAAGCGGCTGTTCGGTGAACATCTGTCGACCATGTCGATGAGTTCGACCAAGTCGGCCATCGGCCACTTGCTGGGCGGCGCGGGCGCGGTGGAGAGCATCTTCTGCATCCTGGCGATGCGCGACCAGATCGTGCCGCCGACGCTGAACCTCGATGAGCCGAGCGAAAGCTGCAAGGGCGTGGACCTGGTTCCGCACGTCGCCAAGGAGCGCAAGGTGCGCGCGGTGCTGAACAACTCGTTCGGCTTCGGTGGCACCAACGCTTCGCTGATCATGAAGGCGGTCTGAGACACGACGCATGCGGCGGCTTGGCTCTGGCATATTGCTGATCGGCCTGGCCGTCGCGGCTTTCGTTGCATTCCGCTTCGTCTATGGATGGACAGAGGCGGGACCGGCGACGAGGGATATAGAGATCGTGGTGCCCGAAGGCGCGACGATTGCGGATGCGGCGGTACTGCTCAAGCAGAAGGGCGCGGTGCGCTCCGCCGACGCTTTCCTGACCCGCGCCAAGGTTTTCGGGCGCGGCAAGTCGATCAAGGCGGGCGAGTTCCTGATCCCCAAGGGCGCCAGCAACAGCGATATCTTCGGCATTCTCCAGGGCGGCAAGACGCTGACCCGGCTCGTGGCCATACCGGAGGGGATGCCCTCGATCCTGGTCTATGAGCGGTTGAAGGCGAATGAGGAGTTGACCGGCGATATCCCGGTGCCGGCGGAGGGAAGCGTGCTGCCCGACAGCTATGCCTTCGACAAGGGCGAGAGCCGGGCGGCGGTGCTGGGGCGCATGCAGGGCGCCATGGACAAGGCGCTCACGAAGCTGTGGGCGGAGCGGGCGCCCAATAGCGTCGCCAAGACGCCCAAGCAGGCCATCATATTGGCCAGCATCGTCGAGAAAGAAACCGGCGTGCCGTCCGAGCGGCCGATGGTGGCGGGGGTCTATGGCAACAGGCTGAAGGTCGGCATGATGCTGCAGGCGGACCCGACGATCATCTACCCGATCACCAAGGGCAAGCCGCTGGGACGCAGGATCAAGAAGTCGGAGATCGCGGCTGTCAACGATTATAATACCTATGCGATGACCGGGCTGCCCAAGGGGCCGATCGCCAATCCCGGGCGGTTGTCGATATTGGCGGTCTTGCATCCCGCGGAGACGAAGGCGCTCTACTTCGTCGCGGATGGCAAGGGCGGGCATATCTTTGCCGATACGCTGCAAGAACATAATGAGAATGTGCGGAAATGGTTTGAAATCCGGCGGGCTCGGGGAGAGCTTTAGCCTGCACAGGTCTATAGGTTGTTTGGGTGGAAGGTGGACGTCATTTCCGTCAAACGTCCGCTTCTGGTCATTAGCAGGCGAAGTTTTCCTTTTCTTCCGTAAAGCAGCGATTGCCAAACGCCACTTACCCGCCTATCCAGCCATCAGCATCAAGAGTTGGGGCGACGCCCAACGCCAACCTGCCGATCCGGGCAAGGTGGCACTCCGTAAAGGAGGATGTGGCCGATCCGGCAACCAAGCGGACCCAAGCCACATCGTTAAGCGTCGCTCCGAAGCAAGGAATGACGTGACGTGCCGATCAAGATAGCCGACGATCTTCCCGCCCGCCGCACGCTGGAGGCCGAAGGCGTCGTTGTCATGCGCGAGGCCGATGCGGTGCGGCAGGACATCCGGCCTCTTCGGATCGCCTTGCTCAACCTCATGCCCAACAAGATCAGCACGGAAACCCAGCTCGCCCGGCTGCTGGGGGCGACGCCGCTGCAGGTGGAACTGACGCTGGTGCGGATCAGCGACCATGTTTCGCGCAACACCTCCGCCGATCATATGGCGTCCTTCTATCGCCCATGGAGCGATGTACGGGATGAACGGTTCGACGGCTTCATCATCACCGGCGCGCCGGTGGAAACGCTGCCGTTCGAAGAGGTCAGCTATTGGGATGAATTGCGTGCCATTTTCGACTGGACGCAGACCCATGTGCATCGTTCCTTGAGCATCTGCTGGGCGGCGCAGGCAGCGCTGCATCATTTCCACGGCGTGGAAAAGCATGCGCTGGAGCGCAAGGCCTTCGGCGTGTTCCGGCATCACAATCATCTGCCGTCGTCGCCCTGGATGCGTGGCTTTTCCGACGATTTCTGCGTGCCGGTGTCCCGCTGGTCGGAAGTGCGGCAGGAGGATATCCCCGACGGGCGCGGCTTGCAGATTCTGGCCGATAGCGCGGAATCGGGCCTTTGTTTGATCGGTGATCCGGGGCGCGGCTTCCTGCATATGTTCAACCATCTGGAATATGACAGGCTGACGCTGGCCGACGAATATGCGCGTGACGGGGCAAGGCAGTTGCCGGCCCATTATTTTCCTGGCGATGACCCGGCGCAGGCTCCGCTAAATCACTGGCGCAGCCATGCGCATCTGCTGTTCGGCAACTGGATCAACGAAATCTACCAGACCGCGCCCTTCGATCTGGGGGTGGTCGGACAGCAGCCGGCGCTGACCGCGGCTTAGCGGAGGATGCTCTTTGCAATCAGGCTGCGGGCATAGCGCCATTGGAAGATAGCGATGATCAGGATCACAACAGGGAAGATCGCCGCCGTAATGTCCTTCACCGCCAGTAGGTCGGTATGGATGAAGCTGTAGCCGAACTGCACGATCACCGCGACGATCGAGAGCAGGAACAAGGGCGCAGCGGCGGCCTTGCGGAGCAGCAGCAGGGTCGCGCCCAGCGTGCCTGCGCCGACAGCGACCGCATAGGTAGCCCAGGCCCAGACCGGCATGGCGGCGAAGATATTTGCCGTATAAGGATCGGTCTTCGCCAATTGGCCGAGGTCGGCGGTATATTGTATGATGAAGGCGGCGACCCCCATCAGGTTCCAGAGCAGCAATATGATCCCGATGGCCCGAAAGGATCGCGGTGCGGTCATGACTTTCCCCCTCTGTCGGCGGCCTGCCTACCGAGGCCGTGGGGGGATCATAGGGCTGGCGGGATTTTGCGAAAGGATATGCCGGGTTTTGGCAAATGAGGCTTTGGCGGCGCCGATCGTCGTGACGGCTTTGATGGGCGCGGCGGATTTCGGCTGGGCGGAAGGCTTGCGCCGCGCGCATTTTCCGGCCGAACGCAATCTGGTGCCGGCGCATATCACGCTGTTCCATCATCTACCCCCCTCCGCTCTGGGGGAAGTGGCGCGGCGTTTGAAGCGGCTCTGCGCAGGTCCGCCGCCCGGTGCGAGGCTGACCGAGGTGATGCTGCTGGGGCGGGGTGTCGCCTATCGGGTGGAAAGCCCGGACCTGATGGCGATGCGCCATGAACTGGGGGAAGCTTTTGCCGGATTGCTGGTGCCGCAGGATCAGGGGCGGCCGCGTCTCCACATCACGGTGCAGAACAAGGTCGAACCGGCGGAGGCAAAGAAACTGGCGACGGCGTTACGACGCGATTTCCGCCCGAGGCCGCTCGCGATCGCTGGCCTTGCGGCTTGGCATTATCGCGGCGGGCCTTGGGAATTGGCGGTGAAGGCCAGCTTTCGGGGCTGACCTTCATCTCGATCAGGCGAGGCCGACTTCCTTGAGCGGAACCGAGGCGTCCGCCAACTGCGCCTGATCCAGCACCGCGCCGGAAATGACATGGGCGCGGCCCTGCACATAATCCTTGACCGCATTGACGCAGTCGAGCGCGATCAGCTTGCCCCCCTTGAGATAGAGGACGGAGAAGCTGCGGGTCGCCGGATCGCCGCGCAGGATCGCCTGATCATGCCCGGTCGAAAGCCCCACGGTCTGGAGCTTCAGATCATATTGGTTCGACCAGAACCAGGGAACCGCATGATAGGCTTCTTCCTTGCCCATGATGTGGTTGACCGCCGTTTTCGCCTGGTCATTGGCGTTCTGCACCGACTCAAGCCGGATCTGCGCGCCCCGGGCGAAGCTGTTGGCATGGGCGGCGCAATCGCCCACCGCATAGATGTCGGGCAGGCTGGTGCGGCAATATTCGTCCACGTCCACGCCATTGCCGCCCGCCGCGCCCGCCGCGATCAACGGGCCGGTTTCGGGGATGATGCCGATGCCGACGATCACCATGTCGGTCTCGATCCGCTCGCCATCTTCCATCAGCACGGCAGTCGCCTGGCCATCGGTGACTTCGATGCAGTCCATCCGCGCGCCGGTGCGGAGATCAACGCCATGGGCGCGATGCTCGGCCTCGTAGAAGCGTGACAGTTCCTCGCCCGCCACGCGTGCCAGCACGCGGTCGAGCGCTTCGAGCAGCACGACCTTCTTGCCGAATTTCGACAGGACCGCCGCCGCCTCCAGGCCGATATAGCCGCCGCCGATCACGGTCACATGGCTGATCTGGTCGAGCTTCGCCATCATGGCGTCGACATCGTCGCGGCGGCGCACGGCATGGACGTTAGGCGCGTCGGCACCGGCGCAGCTCAGCATGCGTGGGGAACCGCCAGTGCACCAGATCAGCTTGCCATAGCTGATTTCCCGGTCGCCCGCGGTCACGAACTTGCCCACGGGATCGACGGCCTTCACCCGCAGGCCGAGCAGCATGTCGATCTTGCGCTCTTCCCAGAAGCTCGCGGGGCGGATCAGGATGCGATCGAAGCTCTTGTCGCCCGCGAAATATTCCTTGGACAGCGGCGGACGCTCATAAGGTGGATCCTTTTCATCGCCCACCATCGCGATCGAGCCCTCGAAACCAAGCTGGCGCAGCGAAATGCCCGCCTGTGCCCCGGCATGTCCCGCACCCACGATCAGAACGTCATAATAGCTCATCGACGCGCTATCCCCTCATTTTCCTGTTGCCGCGTGCTTGGCGCGCTTTCGCGAGGCTGGCAAGCGGATTGTCGTCCGATACTGTTATCATTGGGGCGGCGGCCGGGCGCGACCCGGCCGCCGGAGGCTTATCCGATTGCCCCGCCGATCATGCGAGCGAGGCGTGCGGAAAAGGCGCGCGGGTCGGTCGGAAGCTCGCCGTCCGCGATCCGGGCCTCATCCAGCAGCAGTTTCGCCGCGTCCTCGCGCAGGTCGCTGTCTTCGGCCAGCGTACCGAGCTTTGCGATCAACGCATGGCGCGGATTGATCTCCAGCACGGGCTTGGCCGCATTGTCGAGTCGTCCGGCGCCCGCCAGCAGCTTTTCGAGCTGGCGGTCCATCGTATTGTCGGGCGCGACCAGGCAGACAGCGCTTTCCGTCAGACGTTCCGATGCCCGGACGTCGGAGACTTCCTCGCCCAGTACCGTCTTCACATAGGCGATGAAGCCGTCGACCTCTGCCGATGCCTGCGTCGCGGGCGCTTCGCCGTCGGCCAGCGGGATCAGGCTGAGGTCGGCCAGACCCTGTGTCACCGACTTGAACGGCTTGCCCTGATAATCGACCCCGGCGGTGACCCAGAAGCTGTCGACCTGATCGGTGAGCAGCAGCACCTCGATCCCGCGCGCGCGGAAACCCTCAAGCTGGGGCGAGGAGGCGAGGCGGTCGAGATCGGTGCCGGTGGCGTAGTAGATCGCGGTCTGATTGTCCTTGATCGCCCCGACATAATCCTTGAGCGAGCGCCAATCCTCTCCGCCAGCGGTGGATTTGAAGCGGGCGAGGCCAAGCAGCGTCTCGCGCCGTGCGAAGTCCTCGAACAGGCCTTCCTTCAGGACCGCGCCGAAATTCTCCCAGAAGCTGCGATAGGCTTCCGCGTCCTTGTCCGCCAGCTTGTCCAGTTCGGACAGGATGCGGTTGGCCACGCCCTTCTGGATGGCGGCGAGCACCGGGCTTTCCTGGATCATCTCGCGGGAGACGTTGAGCGGCAGGTCGTTGCTGTCGACCAGCCCGCGCACGAAGCGCAGATAGCGCGGCAATATCTGCGCCTCATCGGTGATGAAGACGCGGCGGACATAGAGCTTCATCCGGCCTGCGCGATCCGGGTCGAACAGGTCGAAGGGGCGCATGGAGGGCAGGAAGGCGAGGACCGAATATTCGTGCAGCCCCTCGGCGCGGTAGTGGAGCGTCAGGGCGGGTTCATCGAACTGACCGGCGGCGCTGCGGTAGAAGTCGGTATATTCCTCCGCCGTGATGTCCGATTTCGGACGGGTCCAGAGCGCCGCGCCGTCCGCGATCTGCTTTTCCTCGGCGTTCGGCTTTTCCTTGAGGAAGATGGGGACGGGGACATGGCCGGATTGCGCGGTGATGATGCGCTGGGTGGTGAAATGCTCGGTATAATTGGCGGCGTCTTCCTTCAGATGGAGGACAATGCGGGTGCCACGAGCAGGAGCCTGCGCCAGCTCGACAAGCTGGATGGTGTAGCTGCCCATGCCGTCCGACGCCCAATGCGCGGCGGTGTCGGCACCGGCGCGGCGAGAGAAGACGTCGACACTGTCCGCGACCATGAAGGCGGAATAAAAGCCGACGCCGAATTGGCCAATGAGTTGCGCGCCTTCACCTTCCTTGGCTGCCGTGACGCGCTCCATGAAGGCGCGGGTGCCGGACCGTGCAATGGTGCCCAGCGCTTCGGCCAGTTCGACCTCGCTCATGCCGATGCCATTATCCTCGACGATGAGCTGGCGCGCTTCGGGGTCGAGCGTGACGGTGATGCGGGGTTGGCCGTCGTCGCCTGCGATCGCGGGATCACTCAGCAGTTCGTAGCGCAGCTTTTCGCAGGCGTCGGCCGCGTTCGAGATCAACTCGCGCAGGAAGACGTCCTTGTCCGAATAGACCGAGTGCACCATCATGTGCAGCAGCCGGGCGACATCGGCCTCGAAGGAACGGGTTTCGGGTGCGGTGCCGGTCGTGATGGTCATGGCGGTATCGAAATCTCTCCCTAATGGAATCCGGCCAGTGGAATCCGAACCGTCAGATGGCGGGAGCCGGGGCGGCTTTCAAGCCCTGATCCCCGTCTTCGTCTGCGGTATGCGGGCGGAGGAACGGTCGCCACCCCTTCATAAACATTGTAAGCTTTGCGCCGAAATGTGCCGCGAATGCGCGAATGGCTGCCGAAACGCGGCGCTGGCTGTGCATGAGGGGCCAACCGGTCGGAAAGGCAGTGCCATGACCGATTATCAGCAGTTGCGTGACAGGATGGTCGATCGCCAGATCGCCCGGCGCGGCATTCGCGATCCCCGCCTTCTCGCGGCCATGCGGGCCGTTCCGCGCGAACGCTTCGTGCGTGAAGGGCTGGAAGACTATGCCTATGAGGATTCCGCCCTGCCGATCGAAGAGGAGCAGAGCATTTCCCAACCCTATATCGTCGCCGCCATGCTGGAGGCGGCGGAGATCGGGCCGCAATCCCGCGTGCTGGAGGTCGGTGCGGGATCGGGCTATGCGGCTGCGCTGCTGGGCCAGCTTGCGGGCCGGGTCTTCGCGATCGAGCGGCATGAGGCGCTGGGCAGGCTGGCGGAAAGGCGGATGGCGGCGCTTGGCTATGCCAATGTCGAGATTCGCATAGGCGACGGCACGCGAGGATTGCCCGAGGAGGCGCCCTTCGACGCCATCCTGGTCGCCGCCGCCGCGCCCGTCGTGCCGCAGGCGCTGCGCCAGCAGTTGAAGATCGGGGGACATCTGATCATCCCGGTCGGCGCTTCCGGCGGGCAGAGGCTGTGCAAGGTGACGCGGGAAGGCGAGGACCGTTATGTCGAGCATGATCTGGGCGCGGTCATGTTCGTGCCGCTGATCGGTGAACAGGGCTGGCGGGAGGAGGAATAGCGCCTAGAGCCTGATCTTGCCCGCATCGGCGTCGATGGGGTCAGGCGATGAAGACATAGGCCGCGCCAAGGGCTGCGCATGCCCCCAGCACTGGCAGCACGCCGACCTTGAACCGGAACACCGCGATCATCGCGCCGATCGACAGCAGCAGGGCAGGAATATTGACGCTGGACAGCACTGGCAGGTCTACCCCCGCGATCCGCTGGACCTGCCCGAACAGGGTGTGGATGGCGAACCAGATGGCGAGATTGAGGATCACGCCGACGACGGCTGCGGTGATCGCTGTCAGCGCCGCCGAAAGCGCCGGATTGCCGCGCAGCCGCTCGATGAAGGGCGCGCCCGCGAAAATCCAGAGGAAGCAGGGGACGAACGTGACCCAGGTGGTAAGGATCGCGCCCAGGGTCGCGGCGATCAGCGGATGCAGCACCCCGGAATCACGGAAGGCGGCCAGGAATCCCACGAACTGCGTCACCATGATCAGCGGCCCCGGCGTCGTTTCCGCCATACCCAGGCCGTCGAGCATTTCGCCTGGCTTGAGCCAACCGAATGTGCCGACCGCCTCCTGCGCGACATAGGCCAGCACCGCATAGGCGCCGCCGAAGGTGACGACCGCCATCTGGCTGAAGAAGCTGGCGATATGGGTGAACACATTATCCGGTCCCAGGGTCAGGAACAGCGCCAGCACCGGCCCCAGCCAGAGGATCAGAAACACTGCCGAGATGCGCAACGACCAGCCCGGATGAGGGCGGGCATGGTCGGGCAATTGCTCGCCCAATGCGGTGTCGCGGTCATGGACGACATCGCCGCTCGCCGGGCCATGACCGCCGCCGCCCTGGAACGCCGCGATGCCGCTACGCCCGCCGATGAAGCCGCCCAGGCCCGCCGCCAGGATAATCAACGGGAAGGGCGCGCCAAGGAAGAAGATCGCCACGAAGGCTGCGGCGGCGATCCCGCGCATGACGTTGTTCTTCAGCGCCCGCGATCCGACCCGGACCACCGCCTGCATCACGATCGCCAGCACCGCCGCCTTCAGGCCGAAGAACAGTCCTTCGATGATCTGCACATGGCCCAGCAGGACATAGATATAGCTAAGGCCCAATATGGCGAGGAAGCCGGGCAGCACGAACAATATGCCCGCGATCAGCCCGCCCTTGGTCTTGTGCAGCAGCCAGCCGATATAGATGGCGAGTTGCTGCGCCTCCGGTCCCGGCAGCAGCATGCAATAGTTGAGCGCGTGGAGGAAACGTTCCTCACCGATCCAGCGCTTTTCCTCGACCAGCAGCCGGTGCATCACGGCGATCTGCCCCGCCGGGCCCCCGAAACTGAGCGCCGCGATCCGCGCCCAGACGCGCGTCGCTTCGCCCAGTGAAATGCCGTGATCGCCGTTGGACGGGGAGGCCGCAGGAGTGGTGGAAGATAGGCTGGCCGTCATCGGTCCGTCTTTCTGTTGCTGAAAAAGGCGTGAAACTGGTTCAGGGCGTCGCTCGCCATGGCGATGCGCTGGTTGTCGTCGTCGGTGGAGGCGCAGACGCCCGACAATATGGCGCTCAGGCCCGGCGTTTCGGGCCGCGCGAACTTGCCGTCGCCAATGTCGAGATCATGGATGATCTCCCCGATCGCGACCAGTGCGGGGTCGTCTTGCAGCCTCGCCCGCAGCAGCAATGTTTCGAAACTGCACCGATCGCCTTCATGGGTGAATTCGGCATCGGCCATGTCGAAGCGCAGTTCGCCCTCCGCCGGATCATGATAGCGGCTGTCGACGAATGTGAAGCGGGCGTCGGGATCGATGAAGCGGCGGATCAGCCAGGCGCAGGCGATGCGATCGACATGGACGCCGCTGCGCGTCACCCAGATCCGGTTCGTCAGATCATTCGCGCCGATCCCGTCCACAGGATCGGTGCGGCTGACGTCTGGATGCTGGTAACGCTGGCGGTCCAGTTCCGCGAGCGCGGCCTCCGCCTCCTGCCGTCCATGCGCGCCGAAGAAATCGAGCCGGCCGATGTCCTCAAGCCGCTTTTGCAACCGGGCGATGTCCGGTCCGCTGGCGGGGCCGGTTTCCAGCAGGCGGCGGGCGGCCAGCGCGATCTCGTCATAATCGGCATTGCGGGCGGTATCGAACAGGGCGCGGACGTCGCCGTCCGACTGGCCCGCCAGCAGATGCGCCTCGATCAATATCGCCTCGCCGCCATTGGTGGTGATCTCCGCCATGAGGTCACGGAAGGCCGCTGCTCCCTCTGCCGAATGGGGCAGGACGTGGACGGCGTTCTTCAGCGGCACCGCGCCGATGGCCTGCAGGCGCCGCCAGATCTTGACCCGCAAATAAGGTGGCTTCGCAGGAAGCTGGTGAAGCAAGGCAAGCCAGGGGGTGGCGTTCGACATGATGCATATGTATCAAGAATAAGGATTCGAAGAAATAGGAATATCAATGAAGCGGGCTTTCCCCTTTGCAATGATCGGCGCGACGGCGCTCTCTGGAGCCGCGCCTGCATCGGCACAGAATGACGGTCTTGCCCTCAGCGGCAGCGTGCGGTTGCGCTTTGAAGAGATTGAGGGGCAGCCACGCGCCGGGTTCGATCGCGACGACAGCCTGTTCAACGTCCGCACCCAGATTCTGGCTGAATATCGGTCGGGCGCGTTCAGGGTGGGAGCGGAACTGTTCGACAGCCGGGCCTATGGCGCTGATCCCGGCACGCCGATCTCGACCAATGAGGTCAATGCGATGGAACTGGTCCAGGCCTATGTCGCTGGCGACATAGCCGAGCCGCTGGGCAAAGGCAGCAAGCTCAGCCTGATGGCGGGGCGGTTTATGCTCAACCTTGGTTCACGCCGCCTCGTCGCGGCCGACGATTATCGCAACACGACCAACGGCTATACAGGCTTGCGCGCCGATCTGACCGCGCCGCAGGGGGTGAAGGCGGTTTTCATCTACACCCTGCCGCAGCAGCGGCGTCCGGACGACTCCGATGGCGTCCGTAACAAGCGGGTGAGGATCGATCATGAAGGCTTCGATCTGGTGCTGTGGGGCGGCATCGTCAGCAAGGCCAGGGCGATCGGTCCGGCCATGGCGGAACTGTCCTATTTCCATCTGGGGGAACGCGACGAACCGGGACGGCCGACGCGGGACCGTTCGCTCGATACCTTTGGCGGGCGGATCATCCGCGAACCGGAAACCGGCCGGTTCGACTATGAGGTCGAGGCTTTTTATCAAACCGGCCAGATCAGCGCATCGCTCGCGCCGTCGGCGGCACGGCAATCCGTCGGCGCGAGCTTTCTGCACGCCGATGCGGGATATAGTTTCGCAGGCTCCTGGAAACCGCGTCTCTCGGTCGAATTCGACCGGGCGAGCGGAGACAAAAGGGGAGGGCGCTATGGCCGGTTCGACACGCTGTTCGGCATGCGCCGGGCGGATTTGGCTCCCGCCGGCCTGTATAATGCCGTGGCGCGGACGAATATCATGACGCCGGGCATCAGACTGGAGGCGACACCGGATAAAAGGTGGGATTGGTTTGCGGCCTATCGCGCCCTGTGGCTGGCATCACGGACGGACGCCTTCTCGACGACCGGCGTGAGGGACGCCGCCGGGCGGTCGGGCCGTTTTGCCGGCCATCAGATGGAGGCGCGGCTGCGCTATTGGGTGGTTCCTTCGCGTCTGCGCTTCGAGTTCGACGGGCTGCTGCTCGCCAAGAGCCGGTTTCTGCGGGACGCGCCCAATGCGCCTGCAGGAAAATGGACGCGCTATACTTCGTTCAATTTGACCGCGAGCTTTTAGATTGCAGTCCAGCCCGCAAGGCTGATGGCAGCCGCCACCAGAGCGGCGAACAGCGGCATGGCGGCCCTGATGCCGCCGTGGCCCCAGCCGATGACCACAGTCATGACCGCCTTGGCGAGCGTGTTGGCGAGGACCGCGCTTCCTAAAATCAACCCGGCGGTGCGATTGTCGAGCAGGCCGGGCGGCAGGCCCGCCATGGTCATGACCGCCGCGTCGACGTCCGATATGCCGGTCAGCGTCAGGACGACCGCCATGCCCTGCTGCCCGAAATGCTCCAGCGCCCATCGCGCGGCGAGCGACAGTCCCGCCACGATGGCGGCCAGCATAAGCGCCGGTCCGAAGCCGAGCGGATTGGCGATCCCCATGCCGTCGCTTCCTTCGCCATGCCGCCGCCAGGCGATCAGGGCGAAGATAACGCCAACGAGTGTCGCGGGCGCCATCGTTAGCGCCAGTGTAGGGACGGCGCGGGGAATGAGGACGAGCGCCACCAACTGGACCCGCACGAACATGACGATAGAGGCCACCGCGATGCCAGCCGACAATAAGGTTCGCGCCGCCGGTTCATCGCGCAGCCGCCGCGCATAATCGGCTGTCACCGCGGTGGAGGAAACGATGGCGCCGGTCAGCGCCACCAGCAAAATCCCTCGCTCACGCCCGAAGCGTCGCGAAATGGCATAGCCCGCAAAGGACAGGCCCATCACGAACACGACCACCATCCAGATCTTTCGCGGATTCCAGGCGTCATAGGGACCGTAGGCTGCATCCGGCAGCAATGGCAGGATGATGAGGGCGACCAGCAGGAAGCGGGAGACGCTCTCTATCTCGCTCTCGTCCATGCCCCTCAGCATGGCGTGCATCGATTGCCGGGAGCTCAATATCGCAAAGGTCGCCGCGCCCATGGCCAGGCCAAGCGCGGGCGAGAGTCGCGTGGCGCAGAAACTCGCCCCGAAGGTTAAAAGGCCCGCGAGCGTGGTCGTCGCGGACAGATGGTCCGGATCGGCGCTGCGGGAATAGCCGACGGCCAGAATGACCGCGACTCCCGCGCCGAGGGTGGCCGCGACCATATCTGGCGCCAATCCTCCCATCCCTCCCAGCAGGCCGATCAGGCCGAAGGTTCGAAAACCGGCGACCCTGTGGCCTTTGCCCAGATCCCGCTGGGTCCAGCCGCGCTCAATCCCCACGAGCAGTCCGATCGCGATGGAGGCGATCATGGACAGATAGGGCTGGCCGATGTCGGGCATGCGTTATGCGACCTGTGGCGGCACGATCACCGCCGCGCCCTTCACCTTGCCTGTTCGCAGGCGGTGGAGCGCTTCACCCGCATCCTCCAGCCGGAATGTTTCCGTCACGGTGTGGAGTGCGATGTTGCTTGCCAGTTCGAAGAAAGAGGTGCCGTCCTCGCGGGTCAGATTGGCGACGGAGAGCAATATTCTCTCTTCCCACAAATCGGCGTAGGGGAAGGAGGGGATATCGCTCATATGGATGCCCGCGCACACGACCCTGCCGCCCTTGCGCGCGGCGCGTAATGCCAGCGGGACGAGATCGCCAACGGGGGCGAAGATCAACGCCGCGTCCAGCGGCTCCGGCGGGGTCTGCGATGAACCGCCCGCCCAGGCGCAGCCCAGCGACCGCGCAAAAGCCTGCCCCTCATCGTCGCCATCCTTGGTGAAGGCGTACACGGTGCGGCCTTGAGCCCGTGCGACCTGCGCCAGAATATGGGCCGCCGCCCCGAAGCCGTAGAGTCCGATCACAGGCGCTTCGCCCGCCAGCCGCAGAGCGCGCCAACCGATGAGACCGGCACAGAGCAGCGGCGCGGCTTCGACATCGGAAAACCGCTCAGGCAGGATGAAACAATAGCGCGCATCGGCAATCGCGTGGGTCGCATAGCCGCCATCGCGCGTCGCGCCGGTAAACAGTGGCGCGTCGCAGAGATTTTCGCGATCCGCCCGGCAATAGGCGCATTGGCCGCATGTATGTCCCAGCCAGGGAACGCCGACCCGTTGCCCGATGGCAAAGCCTTCCACGCCTTGCCCGATCGCAGCGACCCGGCCGACGATCTCATGCCCCGGTATGATCGGATAATGCGCGGGGATTTCGCCGTCCAGCACATGCAGATCGGTCCGGCAAACCCCGCAAGCGGCGACTTGGACAAGCAATTCCCCCGCGCCCGGCGCGGGCACGGCGCGCTCGATCTTCTCCAGCGGCTGGCCGGGGGCGCTGATCTGCATGGCGACCATCTGTTGCATCGAAAGCCTCCTGTTGCGCCGTCTTCATCATCCATAGATCATATCAGGGCCGGAGGACTCCGTATTTATCCTGATGGACGGGTGGGCGGAGCATGTCGACATTTTCGCCGGTCCATCCGTACCATCCTGCAAGGGCAAGGGAGCAGCATCTGATGTCCGGTATCGAATGGGATCGCAAGGAAGCCTTATCCCAAGCGGCTGCGGCGCCTGCGATCTGGACCTGTCCCATGCACCCGGAAATCCGGCAGGACCATCCCGGCGCCTGCCCGCTTTGCGGCATGGCGCTGGAGCCCGAAGTCGCCACCGCCCATGCCGGTCACAGCGCGGAGCTGGTCGACATGACGCGCCGCTTCCGAATCAGCCTCCTGCTTGCCATTCCGGTGTTTGTGCTCGAAATGGGCGGGCATCTTTTTCCGGCGCTCCATCACCTCGTTTCCGATCATGTCTCGATCTGGATTCAACTCCTGCTCGCGACCCCGGTCGTGCTGTGGGGCGGCTGGCCCTTTTTCGAAAGGGGCTGGCGGTCGCTCCAGACCCGCAACCTCAACATGTTCACGCTGATCGCCATGGGAACCGGGGTGGCATGGACCTACAGCATGGCGGCGGCGCTGGCGCCGGGCATTTTTCCGGCGGCTTTCCGGGAACATGGAAGCGTCGCGGTCTATTTCGAGGCGGCCGCCGTCATCACCGTGTTGGTGCTGCTGGGCCAGGTGCTTGAACTTGGGGCGCGGGAACGGACTTCGGGCGCGATCAAGGCGTTGCTCAACCTGGCGCCCAAGACCGCACGGCGCCTGCGCGACGACGGCAATGACGAGGAAATTCCGCTTGATCTGGTAGCGGTTGGCGACAAGCTGCGCGTTCGCCCGGGCGAGAAGGTGCCGGTCGACGCGGTGGTCGAGGACGGTCGCTCCGCCATTGATGAGTCGATGGTGACCGGCGAATCCATGCCCGTCACTAAGGCGGCCGGGGACCATGTGATCGGCGGCACGCTCAACCGGAGCGGTCAGCTCCTCGTCAGGGCGGAGAAAGTCGGCCATGACACTATGCTCGCCCGCATCGTCCGGATGGTGGCCGATGCTCAGCGCTCCCGTGCGCCGATCCAGCGCCTGGCCGATCAGGTCGCGGGCTGGTTCGTCCCCGCCGTGCTGCTGGTTGCGATCGCTGCCTTCGCTATCTGGGCGCTCTGGGGGCCAGAGCCGCGCTTCGCCCACGGCTTGATCGTGGCGGTGGCCGTGCTCATCATCGCATGCCCCTGCGCGCTTGGTCTTGCCACGCCCATGTCGATTATGGTCGGCGTCGGCCGTGGCGCAGGCCTCGGCGTGCTGATCAAGAATGCCGAGGCGCTGGAGCGGATGGAAAAGGTCGACATGCTGGTCGTCGACAAGACCGGCACGCTCACGGAGGGCAAGCCGTCGCTCACCGGCATCGTTACGGCTCCGGGCTTTGAGGAAAATGCTCTGCTTCGGCTCGCTGCCGGGGTCGAGCGCGTTTCCGAGCATCCCCTGGCGCTCGCCATCGTGGCGGCGGCAGAGGCGAGGGGTCTGGCGCTGCCGCAGGTCAGCGAATTCGATTCCCCCACCGGCAAGGGCGCGATCGGAACGGTGGAAGGCAAGCGCATCCTGCTTGGCAATGCCCGTTTCCTCGAAGAATATGGCATTTCGGCCGATCCGCTGGGCGAGCAAGCCGATGCCCTGCGCCGCGATGGCGCCACCGCCATTTTCATCGGCATCGACGGCATGGTCGCAGGCGTCTTCGCCATTGCCGATGCGATCAAGCAGACCACGCCCGAGGCGCTCGCCGCGCTGCGCAGGAAGGGCATCACGGTCGTCATGCTCACCGGCGACAATCGCACGACGGCGCAGGCGGTTGCGCGGCGCCTGGGGATCGATCAGGTGGAGGCGGAGGTTCTGCCCGATCAGAAGAGCGCCGTTGTCGCCCGCCTCAAGAGCGAAGGCCATGTGGTGGCGATGGCGGGCGACGGGGTCAACGACGCCCCGGCGCTGGCCGCCGCCGATGTCGGCATAGCCATGGGTTCGGGCACCGATGTCGCGATCGAAAGCGCCGGAGTGACGCTGCTCCAGGGCGACCTCACCGGCATAGCGCGGGCGCGGGCGCTGAGCGAAGCGACCATGTCCAACATCCGGCAGAATCTGTTCTTCGCCTTCGTCTACAATGCAGCCGGTGTGCCGATTGCGGCCGGTTTGCTCTATCCCTTTTTCGGAATCCTGCTCTCGCCGGTCATCGCGGCCGCCGCGATGGCCTTGTCCTCGGTCAGCGTGGTCGGCAATGCGCTGCGTTTGAATAGGGCAAGGATTTAGAAGGGCTTGGGCGAAGTTTCTCTTGGCATGCCGGGCGTAAGGCGGACGGTCTCGATCAGAAAATTCGTTGCGGATTGAGAATTACTCGTTTGTCCTTGGCGGATTTCCACCATCATTTCGTTTCACAAGAAAACTGAGAAAACCGGCTGGGCGTATGATGCGCCCGGCTTCCCTGTTCTTTGGAGAGATGCCGCGCTGCGTGCCACGGCCCGCCGTGCGCCTGAACGGCCTATAACTGCCCGAAAAGGGCCGAAAGGGAGCCATTTATGCAGAAATTCTCGTCCGTTCGTCGTGCCGCACTGCTGCTGTCATGCTGCATCGGCGCCGTATCGCCTCATGCCTGGGCGCAACAGCCGGATACGGAAGAAGATGCCGGCACGATCACCGTCACCGGCCGGCGTATCTCCCAATCGGCGGAGGCCATTGGCGAGGACAAGGTCAGCAATGTCGTGGCGATCACGCGGGAAGCTCTGCTGTCGGCGCCATCGGGCATTTCGGGCCTGAAGATGCTGGAGCAACTGCCCGGCTTCAACGTTCAGACCGACGGCGCGCTGGGCCTCTATGAATTCGGCAACAGCGTCCAGACCCGCGCCTTCAACCTCGATCAGATCGGTTTCGTGGTCGACGGCATTCCGACGGGCCGCAGCGACGCCTTCGGCGGCAGCCCGGTGTTCCGCTATGTCGACAATGAAAATCTGGGCGTGGTCGAGGCCGCGGTCGGGGCAGGGGACGTCGGCCTGCCGAGCTATTCCACGCTTGGGCCGGTGGTGCAGTATAACAGCATCGCGCCGCAGGATGAGATGGGCCTGTTCGTATCGCAGAGCTTTGGCGATTTCGGCATGAAGCGCACCTTCATCCGCGCCAGCACCGGGCGGGTCGGCCCGTTCAAGGCCTATGTCAGCCGCACCAAGCTGGACAGCGACCTGTGGCGCGGCCCCGGATCGGTCGACCGCGAACATTGGGAAGGGCAGATCCACGCCGATCTGGGCGGCGATAGCTGGGCGCGGTTCAAATTCGTGTCGAACGACTTCTTCGACTATGACTCGCCCACCATCTCTCGCGCCCAATATAATTGCACGGTGAAAAGCGTGGTCGGCGCCTGCGGCCGTGATTTCGCCTATATCGAGAATGTGCCGAACACGACGGTCATCAACGGCACGATGCCATTCGCGCCGACGGTCCCAGGCGTCTATTATTCCAACCCCAATTATGCGCAGGTCTACAACCTCGCCATCAACGTGCGGAAGGACAAGCTTTACGGCGCGACCTTCCACGCGGGCATCGTGGACGGCGTGTGGGCCGAATCGACGCTCTATTGGGAAGATAAGGGCGGCTATGGCGTGTCGCCCGACACCTACTCCAACTCCTTGACCCGCTATAATGGTCAGGTCGCTGTCGGCCTGCCGGTCACGCGGCCCAAGGGGATCGAGTTCGGCCGGTCCGGCGTGGGGGGCGACCGTTATGGCATCACCACCAAGCTGCACTGGGAAATGGGCGCTAATACCGTCGAAGCAGGCGTTTGGGCAGAGGTAGACAAATATCACCGCACCCAGGCCCGCTACAACACGACCGACGGCGCACCTGACAGTGAGCCCAATCTCAATGAACTGGTCTATCTGCGCCGCGACTATCATTCCCAGCGCGACACGCTTCAGGTGTTCCTGAAGGATACGCTGAAGCTGGCGGACGATAAACTGGTACTGGACTTCGGCTTCAAGGGGCTGATGCTCGACTATCGCTATAATGGCTATCGCGACTTCGACGATTATTACCGGATCGTCGGTGGCGTGGCGCGCGCGGGCTATGGCCCGAGCATCAACACCGCCCATTACAAGGATATGTTCCTGCCGATGGCGGGCCTGCTCTACAAGATCGACGAGCGCACCCAGCTCTTCGCCTCCTATGCCGAGAATATGGCCCTGCCCAAGGGGATGGACGACATCTACTCCGTCATCCGTCCCGGCGGCCTGCGGGTGCCGCAGCCGGATGCCGAACGCTCGCAGAACATGGAAATCGGCGTCCGCACCAATCAGGGGCAGCTCTATGCCTCGCTCGCGGGCTTCTACACCAAGTTCAAGAACCGCATCCAGTCGATCACGACCATCCTGCCGGGCAGCGGCGGCGCCGCGACCGAGACATTCTATCAGAATGTCGGGCGGGTGCGGGCCTATGGCGCGGAGTTCAGCGGCACTTACAAGCCGTCCTTCCTGAACGGCCTTGCCTATACCAACCTCAACGTCACCTATAACAACGCCAAGTTCCAGGATGACATTCCGGCCGCCACGCCGATCCTGATCGCGGACAAATATATTCCCGACAGCGCGAAATGGATCGTCAGTGGTGGCGTGACGGTCGAACCGGCAAGCTGGTTGGTCGCCAACGTCTCGGGCAAATATACCGGCAAGCGCTGGTCGACCTTCACCAATCAGGCCGGATCGAGCGTGCCGGGCTTCACCGTGTTCAACGCCTATGTCGACATTGGTGACGGCTGGAGCTTCGGGCCGGTCAAGAGCGTCAAGGCGCGGTTCAACATCGATAATATCTTCGACAAGGACAGATTGTCCTATATCTCCTCCTCCGTGACCGGCGACGGCTTCTTCCGGCCGCTGTCGCCGCGCACGTTCCAGTTCACCATTTCGGGCGAGATTTGATGCGGAAAAGGATGATGGCGGGGGCGGCGCTGATCGCGCTGCTCCCGATTGCGGCGCCAGCGCAGGAGGTGCCGAAGAAAGTCTACCAGCTTCATCAGAGATTGCTGACGCTCGACAGCCATCTCGATACGCCCGCCTCGCTGGACCTGCCCGGCTGGTCGATCGAGGAGGAGCATGGGGTTCATAGCGACTATACCCAGGTCGACCTGCCGCGCATGAAGAAGGGCGGCCTCGACGGTGGTTTCTTTGCGATCTACACGCCGCAGGGACCGCTGACCGAGGAAGGCTTCCGCAAATCGCGCGACTTCGCGCTGCTGCGCGGCGTGTCGATCCGGGAGATGGTGGCGGCGGACCCGGCGAATTTCACGCTGGCGCTGGAGGCGAAGGACGCCGCGAAGATCGCGGCCTCGGGCAAGCGGGTCGTCTTCATGTCGATCGAGAACGCCTATCCGCTGGGCGAGGATGTGTCGCTGCTCAAGACCTTCTACGACATGGGCGTGCGGGTGTCGGGCTTCGCCCATTTCGCGCACAACCAGTTTGCCGACAGCTCCACCGATCCGTCGAAGAAGCCGCGCTATGGCGGCCTCAGCCCGCTGGGCAAGGAGCTGTTGAAGGAGATGAACCGCCTCGGCATCGTGCCGGACGCGTCGCACAGCAGCGATCAGGTGCTG
Organism: Sphingobium sp. TB-6; assembly: GCF_012927365.1. Classification (NCBI taxonomy): domain Bacteria; kingdom Pseudomonadati; phylum Pseudomonadota; class Alphaproteobacteria; order Sphingomonadales; family Sphingobiaceae; genus Sphingobium; species Sphingobium sp. TB-6. The sequence continues at coordinate 167,654 of NZ_JABBGL010000009.1, forward strand.
GACGATCTGCTGGCGCTGTCCACCTCGCCGGTCCTGCTGACCCATTCGGGCTGCAAGGCGGTCTATGACCATCCGCGCAACATTGATGACGAGCATTTGAAGGCGCTGGCCGCCAAGGGCGGGGTGATCCAGATGAACGCCTATGGCGTCTATCTGCGCGCCTCCAAGCCCAATCCGCAGCGGCAGGAAGCGTTGAAGGCGCTCTTCGGCCAGTTGCGCGAGGACGCAAAGCTGTCGCCGGAAAAGCGCGCCGAATTGCTGGCCAAGCGGCAGGAAATCGACCGGCTCTATCCGGAAACGGACCGGGCGACCTTCGACGATTTCATGGCGCATATGCTCCATGCGCTCAAGGTGGCGGGGCCGGATCATGTCGGTATTGGCCTTGACTGGGACGGCGGCGGCGGCGTTGTCGGCCTGGAGGATGTGCTCGACCTGCCCAGGATCACCGCTGCCCTGTTGAAGGCGGGTTATAGTGAGGCGGATGTCCAGAAGATCTGGTCGGGCAACGTCCTGAGGGTTCTGGCCGCGGCTGAAGCAGCGAAGGGGTCGTAGAGCGACGGGCCGCAGCAGGGGCCGCCTGAATGAATGGCGCCCCTTGTCCTATGATGACGGTCCTTGGCGTTGCGTGGACGCCGCCGTCGCTTGTGTAGGGGCTGTCAGTCCGGCTTTTTCCTGCGGCCGGAAATGTGGCGCGACAATTCCAGGCCGAATTCTTCGGCAAGCTTCTCCCGGACGCCGCCGCCACGCACGATCATCTGCGCCCACCCGCTATGTCCGTTGCGAACCTCGACCCGGAAACTGCCCAGAGCTTGCGCGGATGCGGCATCGACCACGTTTACCGTGCCTTCCAACATGTCCGAGCTGGCGGCCAGCATCGCCATGGCGGCATCGGCGGTCTTCAGCCGGTCCAATGTGATCCGCAGGATGATGGGCGTGCCGTCGTTCAGCTTCCATTCCCGGGTGACGTCACGGATGACCAGCGGAAACATCTGCTTGAAAGGCATGGTGGCGTATAGTGCCCCATCTTGCGGTCCGGTTGGGTAGCTGGCGGGATCGAGCGGAGGCAAGCCGGCGTTGGCTCGCTTGCGCGCTGCCTTGGCATCGCTCTCCTGGAGTTCGGTGAGCATATCGGGTGCGAAATCCAGATCCATGCCGGTGATCCTGACCGGCTGACCGGCTGACAGGGCGAGCGGTTGGATTATCGTCACTTGCCGAGCCTGAGCGGCTTGCGCGAACAGCAATATCGGCAGCACGAACATCAGACGGCGATACATGGCGGTTCCCCCTGTCAACCGTTCCGCGATGACAGGGCTGACTTAAAACCCGCTTTCCGGTCATGATTAATGCCCTCTTGGGCGGGCTTCATCTATCCGGCGCACTTATGCTTATCCATATAGAAAATAGAATAAATGAAGCTTATGATTGCAATTTGATATATAATATATCATAAATCGACGATGATCACCTCGCAGCAAATGCGCGCCGCCCGCGCCCTTCTTGGCATCGACCAGCGCCAGCTCGCTGCGCTGGCCGGGGTGTCTCTGCCGACGATCCAGCGCATGGAAGCCTCTGATGGACAGGTTCGCAGCGTCGTTGACACGCTGGTGAAGGTCATCAACGCGCTCGAGATCGCCGGCGTCGAGATCATTGGTGAGAATGCAGTTTCCAATGGAATAGGGCGCGGAGTGCGCTTGAAGGAGACTGCGGCGGGCAAGCAGCCCCGGCGCACGCTTTCAATGCTGTTCGATCAAGCCGAATTGCCAGCGGACCAAGATGATGCATCGTGATGCGCGGCTTGCCGCCTTCACGCCGAAGCTCTTTACCGTCATAGGCACTGGCTATTCGTTCGATAATTTCCGCCGGGATGCCGTTGCGGGCCTGACGGTCGCGATCGTAGCGCTCCCGCTCGCCATGGCCCTGGCGATCGCGAGCGGAGCCTCGCCGGACAAGGGTCTTATCACATCCGTCATCGCCGGTTTTCTGATCTCCGCTCTTGGCGGTTCGCGGGTGCAGGTCGGCGGCCCCACCGGCGCCTTCGTGGTCGTCGTCTTCAACGTCATCGCGCAACATGGCTATGACGGGCTGCTGCTGGCCACGTTGATGGCGGGGCTGATATTGATCGTCGCGGGCTATTCTGGCCTTGGCAGTCTCGTACGGTTCATCCCCCAGCCCGTGGTGATCGGCTTCACTGCGGGGATTGCGGTCATCATCGCGTCCAGCCAGGTGAAGGATTTTCTCGGGCTGTCGATGAAGAGCGTGCCGGCGGATTTCATCCCCAAATGGCAGGCTTATTGGGATGCGCTGGGCAGCATCCGTCCCGACGCCCTGATGGTCGGCGTCGGATCGCTGGCGCTGATCATCGCCCTGCGGCTATGGGCGCCGCGACTGCCCGGTTTCCTGATTGCCATCATAATTGCTGCGGGGCTTGTAACGTTATTGCACCTGCCGGTCGCGACGATCGGATCGCGCTTTCCGAACCTGCCGACCGGGCTGCCTGCTCCGGCGCTGCCCGACATTTCGTTCGCCAAGTTGCAGTCGGTCATGTCCTCGGCCTTCATCATCGCCTTTCTCGCCGGGATAGAAGCGCTGCTTTCGGCGGTCGTGGCCGACGGGATGATCGGGTCCCGGCATCGGTCGAACCAGGAACTGGTTGGCCAGGGCGTCGCCAATCTGGCCTCGGCTCTGTTCGGCGGCCTGCCGGCGACCGGGGCCATCGCGCGCACGGCGACCAACATCAAGGCCGGTGCCATCTCGCCCGTCGCCGGCATGATGCATGCGATATTCCTGCTGCTGTTCGTCCTCTTCGCTTCCGATCTCATGGCCTATGTGCCCTTGGCGGCGCTTGCGGCGATCCTGTTCATGGTCGCCTGGGGCATGAGTGAACATCATCGCTTCATCCAATTGCTCCGCATGCCCAATGGGGATCGCGGCCTGCTGTTGCTCACCTTCGGCCTCACGGTGCTGGTCGATCTCACGGTAGCGATCGGCGTGGGCGTGACGCTGGCCTCGCTCCTCTTCATGATGCGCATGAGCAAGACGGTGGAGATTGCGAGCGACAATGATCGTCCGGCGCCAGATCGGGAGGAGGAAGATGAGGACATTCACCAGCGTGATGCGTTGCCCATGGGTGTCGAGGTGTTCCGGATCGACGGACCAGTCTTCTTTGGCGTCGCGAACGAATTGCTCGACACGCTGCGCCGTATCGGGCACGCGCCCAAAGTCATCGTCCTGCGGATGAGGCGCGTTCCCCTGCTCGATGCAAGCGGAGTTACCGCGATCGAGGAAATCGTCCGGCAAGCGACATCTACCGGCACGCAGATCATCCTTTCCGGTGTGCAGGCGCAACCAAAGGCGATGTTGGAGCGTGTCTGTCTGGGACCGGCGAGCCGCCGGGTCATCCATAGTGAGGACTTCCCCGAAGCGTTACGCATCGCCGCAGCGATCAGCGATGCGCCAGCGGTGGGTGGTGCCCGTCTCAATTGACCATCACCGATCTGAATTTCGCCATGAGTTAGCGGCGCAGCTGGGCCGTTCTGCGTTTCGATCGCAAGACGCACCGCTACAAATCGGTCCGAGGCGACCAAGCGCGCCAAGAACCCCGGCCGATGAAGCGCCGGATCTCTCGTTCTCGCCGGTGGCAAATCCGGGACAGGGTCAGTCCATGAAATCTGTAACATCGCTGCCCGGAGCCATTTACTCCGGGTGGTTCCAGATGCCGTGGAAATGAGTCGACGACTGCCGTCGAAAACAGGGTTTACGACAGATCACGCATCATCAGATTGAATTGCCTGAAGGCCCCACATCAGCAAACGATAGAGTTCGGCGAACGCAGTGTGGAAAGTGAGCCCGGCCTCCCGCAAAAAGATCGGGTCGTTGATTCGGGTGATTCCCGCGAGGCACACGCCGGCGACGAGATGAGCGTGCAGCGCCGCAAAGCGGCCCTCGCGAATGCCGTCTTCGACAATGGTGCGCAGCATGTCCATGCGTTCGCGCTGATGCTTGTCCAGCAGGGCACGCGCGGCGGGGAGGCTCTGGATGTCGGTGAGAAAATTTTCGGTCAGTCCGACCGTCTGGGTCACGCCCGGCGCCAAAAATGCTTCCAGCCGCGCTTTAGGATCCTGTTCCTGCTCGGCGCCCGCCTGGCCCAAGATGCGAATTCGCTCGGACCATCGTCCGACGATCAACAGAAACAGCGCACGCCGACTGGACGCAATCTCATAAAGAGCGCGTTTTGAGCAGTGCAACTCGGCGGCAAGATCATCCATCGTGACAGCGCGATAGCCGCGCGCGAAGAAAATAGCTTCGATTCCGGCGAGCAGTTCCAGCTGCCGTGGGCGCCAAGCTGAACCGGGGGGGGCTCCCGATTGTGGGGGATTATTCATGGTATGATCCAGACCGTCATGCAGCCCGATAACGCAGCCTCTAAGCGAAAGGCAATCTATACCCGATTGACAGTGAATTCAGATTGGTACAATTAAATTGAAATATGTACCACCTGGAAAGAGGAAGTCGGATCATGGATGCCTTCATCGTCGGCACGGGGCACACGCGGTTCGGCAAGCTCGACAGGCTCGGCCTGGAGGAGTTGATCAAGGATGCTGCGCAGGAGGCATTGGTAGATGCAGGTATCGAGGGGGCGGATGTCGATGGCGTCTGGCTAGGTCATTTCAATTCCGGTCTGGTGCCGGACGGCTTCTGCTCTTCGATGATCCTGCATGCGGACCCCGGCCTGCGGTTCAAGCCGGCTATCCGTTGCGAAAATGCCTGCGCCTCGGGCAGCGCTGCTCTTTATTCGGCGCTGGATGCGGTCGCGAGCGGCCGTTGTCGCGTGGCGCTGGTTGTTGGTGTCGAGAAAATGACGGGGCTCGATACGGTTGGCGTCACTGCTGCACTCAGTGGCGCCAGCTATCAGGCAGAAGAAGCGGGGCTTTCCTTTCCGCAAATCTTCGCTCGCTTCGCCCAAGCCTATGCGCAGGCCTATGAAGACCCCACTGAAGCGATGGCACGCATTGCGGTGAAGAACCACGCCAATGCGATGCGTAACCCCTTGGCGCATATGCGAAGGCCGATCGAGCTCGATTATGCTCTGAGCGTCTCTGATCGAAACCCGATGATCGCGCCGCCGCTCAAGCTGAGCGACTGTTCGCTGATCTCGGATGGCGCGGCGGCGGTCGTGATCGCGCATCGCTCGGAACTTGGCCGGTTCGATCGTGCCGTGGCATTCCGCGCCGCAGAGATGGTAAGCGACTATCTGCCGCTGTCGGCGAAGCGGCCCGAAACGTTCGAGGGGCCCGCGCGCGCCGTCGCCCAGGCTTATCTAACCGCCGGCGTCACAGTGGCCGATATCGGCTTGGCCGAAGTGCATGATTGTTTCACCATTGCCGAACTGCTGTCGGTCGAGGCACTCGGCCTGGCGCCTGGCGGGCACGGCTCCGGGGTCGTATGTGAAGGTCAGACGGAGCGGGGCGGCCGCCTGCCGATCAATCTGTCGGGCGGTCTCAAGGCCAAGGGACATCCCGTCGGCGCGACCGGCGTGTCGATGCACGTCATGATCGCGCGCCAGCTGCTCGGTGAAGCGGAAGATCTTCAGATCGAGACGTCGCCGGCGCTTGGCCTGTGCCTCAACATGGGTGGCGGCGCGGTCAATAGCGCCGTCTCCATCCTCGAAACTGCAAAGGCCTAAGGACGTTCGATGAACAAGACCTATTCGAGCGCGCAAGACGCCCTGTCGGGCCTGTTGAGAGACGGGATGACCCTGTGCGTGGGCGGCTTCGGGCTCGCCGGCATTCCTGAGCGGCTGATCGATGCCATTTTGGAATCCGGCGTTCGCGATCTCACGATCGTTTCGAACAATTGCGGAATCGACGATGTCGGTCTCGGAAAGCTGCTGCGCAATCGCCAAATCAAGAAAATGATCGCTTCCTATGTCGGGGAAAATAAAGAGTTCGAGCGGCAATATCTGGCCGGAGAACTGGAACTGGAATTCAATCCGCAGGGCACGCTTGCCGAGCGCATCCGGGCGGGCGGAGCAGGCATTCCCGGCTTCTACACGAAGACCGGCATTGGCACCCTTGTCACCGAGGGCAAGGAAATCAAGGAATTTGACGGACAGGCCTATGTCCTTGAACGCTGCATCCGTGCCGATCTGGCGATTGTCAAGGGGTGGAAGGCGGATGAAGCGGGTAACATGACGTTCCGCAAGACCGCGCGCAATTTCAACCCGGTCATGGCAACCGCGGCGCCGGTCTGCGTCGCGGAAGTGGAAGAGGTCGTGCCGGTGGGGAGCTTCGATCCGGATCATGTCCACCTGCCCGGCATCTATGTTAAGCGGCTGATTGTCGGCGCGCCTTATGACAAGCAGATCGAGTTCCGTACCGTGCGGCAGAAGGAGACGGCATGATGGGTTGGGATCGCAACCAGATGGCGGCGCGGGCGGCGCGCGAACTGCAGGACGGCTATTACGTGAATCTGGGCATCGGCATTCCGACCCTGGTGGCTAATAACATCCCCGATGGCATGACCGTCACGCTCCAGTCGGAAAATGGCATGCTGGGCATCGGCCCTTTTCCCTATGAGGGGGAAGAGGATGCCGATCTGATCAATGCGGGCAAGCAGACGATTAGCCAGCTTGCATCTTCAAGCTTCTTTTCCTCGGCTGACAGTTTCGCGATGATCCGGGGCGGGCATATCGATCTTACTGTGCTGGGCGCGATGGAGGTTTCCGAAGGCGGTGACATCGCCAATTGGATGATTCCGGGCAAGATGATCAAGGGCATGGGCGGCGCGATGGACTTGGTCGCAGGTGTGAGGAAGATCATCGTGGCGATGGAGCACAGCGCCAAGGACGGTAGCCCTAAATTCATTCCTCAATGCACCCTGCCGCTGACCGGCAAGAATGTCGTCGACATGATCATCACCGACCTGGCGGTGTTTCAGCGGACCGATCACGCTCAGGCCTTCCGATTGATCGAGATGGCGCCTGGCGTCACGGCCGACGAGATCGCTGCGAAAACCACCGCCCATTACATCGTCTGAATAACAGCGGAGGAGCATGTCATGTCCGCAATCATGATCGTCTGCATGACCATGTTGGATGAAGGTTGGACGCAACGCTATTTTGCCGAAGTGCCCGCGCTGCTGGCGGCCCATGGCGCGCGCCAGCTGAGCGGCGGACGCGGCGTGGAGCGGCTTGAAGGCGAGGGGCCAGCGCCCGATCGCGCCGCCGTGTTCGAATTTCCCGATTTGGCGGCCGCTCGCAGCTTCATGGCGGACCTGCGTTATCAGCCTTATCTGGCATCCCGTCGGGCCGGATCGCGGTCCGACATCTATCTGTTCGAAAATGCTCTGGTCTCGGGGCAGATCGCCTGAAGTGCCGAACGGTAGGGCAAACCGCTTTCAAATCATCTTTTCCACGCCAGCAGTATGACCCAGATCCGCCGTTTCAACACGAGCGTATTTTCGTTGTGACCGGATCAAGATGACCGCTTCTCACGGCAGCAGTTCATGCACCAAATTCTTCCTCGATCGCCGCGCGATATTCTTGGCGGCTATATAGCCGAAGGTCATCGCAGGACCGATCGCCAGCCCGCCAGCTGGATAATGTCCACGTACCAGGGAATTCATGTCGAGACCGGCGGCATATAGCCCTTCTATCGGTGCACCCTCCGCTCCGATGACACGAGCCTCGCCATCGGCCTCCAGCCCACTGACTGTGCACAGATCACCCGGATGAAGGGTGATTGCGTAGAAGGGGCCATCCTTGATTGGGGCGACATTGGGGTTGGGCGTGTGATCGAGATCGCCCATGGCCGTCGAATAGACGTCTTCACCTCGACGGAATTCAGGGTCTGCGCCCCGGCGCGCGCCATCATTATAGCGTGCGACGGTGCTTGCCAAGGCGCCAGGAGGAAGGTCCAGCATTCGGGAAAGTTCCAATATCGACCGTCCACGCATCAGATAGCCGGAGCGAAGATGCTTGCCGAACCGAAACGGCGCCGGGCGGACAAGGCCGGCGCCATAGCGTCGCAGGAAGCGGTGGTCCATGATCAGATAGGCGCGCTTGAGTCCCAGTGTGTTCATCGTGTTGACGAAATGCTGGTAGTGAAAGGCTTCGTTGACGAACCGGATGCCTTTGTCGTTCACTGCGATGGCACCTGGAAGGTGGCGGTCGAGCGCGAAATGCGCGAAGGTCCGATCCTCGCCCGTGGGATTGTGTTCGACCGACATGGGCATCCAGATCGCATTGGCTGCGTTATCGGTGATATGCCGTCCCCCCAGGCGTTGCGCCATGCTGATGCCATCGCCGCTACATTCTCGGGGTTGATAGGACCAGGCCTCATCCGGTTGCACCAGATGCATCCGGCGCATGGCATCGTTGGCGCCGTAGCCGCCGGACGCAAGCACGACGCCGAAGCGCGCCCTGACCGGAGACCGTTTGCCTTGGTGCTCTACCATGAGACCCCGAACAGCCCCTTCTTCCTCTATCAGCTCGACGGCGGCGGTCTCCGCGCGCAGGGCGACCCCGCATTCCGCCGCAGACAGAAGCAGGCGCGCCGCCAGGGCGTTGCCGCCGACCAGACGTGTCGTGCGGCCATGGCGCAGCTTGTCGGTGATGAAGCGTCCGAGCAGTCGCAGCATGTAGAGGGCCGCCTTCGGCGAGCGCGTCACCTTCATGGCGATGGCCGCGTCAGCGAAATTGAACTGCATGCCCTGAAGGGTCAGTTCCGCGCGAGCCGGCCGCAGCCTGCGTAACAGGGCGCCCATCTCACGCCCGTCAAAGTCCTTCGTAAACATCGTTCGTCCGACATGCGCGCCAGCGTGGGATGGCTCGTAGTCAGGCAGAAGGCTGGGTTCGAAGCGGACATGGGTGTTGGCTTCGACGAAGCGGACCATTTCGGGTGCCGCTTCCAGATAGGCGCGTACAAGCGCGTCATTGTAATCTGGCCCAAGCGCGTTTTCGAGATAGTGACGCGCGTCCTCCAGATCATCGGCGAGATCTATTTCCGCCATGTGAGGGTCGTCCAGCCAAGTGCTCTTTTCACTTTTGTTCGGAAACGCACAGCCGCTTTCCCTCCTTATCGCTGCCTGTCCTTTCTGTTCATCTATCATCGGCTTGCCGTGCGAGCCTTGTCCGAGAGACTTCAAACTCTTGCACCTCAGACGTCATGCCGGGTCGTCGGTCGTCGTCGCACAATGTATAGACGCCCGTCGCGGCGCGACTCATCGTGCCGCTGTTGAGAGAAGGGGCACCGGAACGTTGCCCATTTTCGAAATCGGGTTGGGACAAGAGCGTGAACCAGGCATCGGCTGCACAGGAAGATCATAGGGTCACGTTTGCGCGCGCCCGCCGCGAACGGATGCGCAGCCGGCTGCTGCAGGCGACGTTCGACGTTTATACTGCCGATCGGGGGATAAACGATCCGGCGGTGATCGACGACGTCATCCGAGCGGCCGGAGTTTCGCGCGCGACCTTCTACAAATATTTCTCATCTCTCGAAGAGGCTGCGGCGGAGCTCGGGCATCAACTGGCGGACGAGATGGTGCGCGTGCTTGATCCCATTCAGGATCCGCTCACTGAACCGCTGATTCGCGCGAGCGTCGGCATCCAGTTCTTCCTGTGGCGTGCGGTGGATGAACCCAATTGGGGTAATTTCGTTGCGCGAAGCAGGCATGTCGTGAGCGAGACGTCGCCCTTCATGCGTCGCGTCACAGGCGACGTCGACGATTTGGTCCGGGCGGGAGTGCTGAGTTTCGCGCGGCTCGATGCGGCGGTTACCTTCAATAATGGTGCGTTGATGAACGGCATAAGCACGATCAGCCAGGGCGTGGAGCGCCCTGCTGAGTTCATCGAATCGCTGACCATCATGATGCTTTGCGGATTTGGTGCCACGCAGGACAGTGCCATCGATGGTCAGAAAAGGGGCTCCGATTTTCTGCGCAGAACAGCACCCAGCCATTATGAATGGTGGCGCGCTCATCGCTGAGCGCTGCCTAGAATAACGCATATATCTTTGAAATCTATTGCGTTTCGTCCTTGGCGTGCGGCGGTTTCGTCGCGCGACGGAACGCCGTGGCGGCGCGCAACGAAGCTATTGACGCTACTAGAATCTAATAGTAGACAAAATGTCACTATTAAAAATGACGACATCGGGAGAAGGTATGGCGACCACTATAGCCAATAGCGCGGACGTGCTTGACCGGCGCTTCCTCAACAAGACGCCGCAGGAAGAAATCGAATATGCGCTGGACCTCGTCGAGCAGCATTTCCATGAAGAAAACCCTTCACAGATCGATGCTTGCATGCGTCTCTATAGCGACGACGCTATATGGGACGCACCGGCTCGCGGGGTGTCGTACAAGGGCAAGGAACAGATCCGGAAAAATTATCTGGGCGTGTTTGAAGCTGCCGAGGGTATCCAGTTCTTCCCGATTGATCGCTTTGGCACTGCGGATCGGGTTGTTGACGACATGTGGGTGACGTTCAAGGTTCGCGGGCCGGGTTTCGAAAACTGCCCTTATCCGGTCGGAACCCATGTCAAGATGCGGCTCGTCCATATCTTCCATATCCGTGACGGGTTGATCAGCCGCGAGGGCGGTTACGAGAGCTGGGCGATCGATCCCCGGCCAGGCGTAAGCCCCCTCGATTATTGAGCAGACCGCCCGACAGGGCGGCTCCGCGGCATCGTAAAATCAAACAACGGACAGTCGTAACGACTGTTCGAGCAGGAGAGCTATTATGGCGACGCATCCGGTTCAGGCCGGGCCGGGCGGCGACCCGGTCAATCCGGTCATGGCCGCGACCGCATTGGTTGCAGAACTCAGGAAGAGAACGCCCGAGATCAATGCGCTTGGTCGACTGCCCAACGATCTGGTCGACAAGATGGTGGAGGCGGGTCTGTTTTCCCTCACCATCCCACGCCAATATGGCGGGCAGGAGATCGATTGGCGGACCTATATGGAGGTTCTCGTCCAGGTCGGGCGCGGAAACGGGTCGGCGTCTTGGGTGCTGGCGATCTTGAACACCGTCAATTGGATGGTGGCGGCGATGTTCCCGAAGTCGGTGGCCGACAGGGTCTTCGCAACGCCGGGCGGATTTCGCGCGGCAGCAGTCCAGACGCCGCGGCAGTATAATATCCGCAAGGTCGATGGCGGCATTCATATCGAGCAGGGCCGCTGGCCGTTCAATTCGGGCATCTATCACGCAAATTGGGATGGGCTCGGCGTACCGAGCTTCGACGCTGATGGTAATGAGGTCGCGCTCGACTGTCTTGCGCTGGTTCCCGCCGACAAGGTGAAGATCCTTGATGACTGGAATGTCGTTGCGATGCGTGGCACGGGAAGTTCGACCGTCATCGTCGAAGACCTGTTCGTGCCGGACGAATATATCACATCCATGTCCGACGCCGGCAGAGGCATTTACAATTCGCCGCATCTGGCCGGGCAGCCCTCTTATCGTTCGCCTTTCATGCCGTTGTTCACGGCGACGCTGGGCTTCCCTGTCCTGGGCATGGGTTATGGTGCGCTCGACATCTTCATCGAGCAGATGAAGACCAAGAAGCTGTTTTATTCGCGGTATGACGACCAGCGGGACGCGCCTATTACCCATTTGCAGTTGGGAGAGGCTTCCGCCAAGCTCGATGCCTGTCGTTATCTGCTTGGAAACGCAGTCGACGAAATCCAGGATTCGGCCGAGCGCGGTGGCGATATGGCGCTGGATGACCGGGCTCGGCTGAAGCGCGATATCGGTTTCAGCAACCGCATGGTCTGTGAGGCGATCGACCTGTTGGCTACGGCATCAGGTGCTTCACTGGGCGGGGCGTCTAATGCGTTTACGGCCGTGTGGCAGGATATTCGCGTCGGCCATGTCCATGCCACTCTGGCGCCGAATACCAATCTTGAAACCTATGGTCGTTTGCTCGTGGGACTTGATCCAGGGCATCCTTTCGTTTGAATGGATCGTCGCTCAAAGGATGTGCGGCTCGGCCTCCCGCTGATTTTCTGGAAAAGGCGATCCGGCGGACAGCTTTTGAGTTTCGCCTTAGCTGATGGCACGGGCCGCATTTGAGAGAAAATGTTGTCCCCAAGCCAATGTCGGCCTGCATATGCCGCCGGCACATTCCGGCCGCGGGCCGAACTCGACAGGCAATAAAATTTGAGGATTTACTCAATTTTGTTGACGATCGAGCAGGCGCGATCATACACCAAAGAGACTGAGAATTCATTCAGAATGCGCTGCGAGCGCATCGCTCTCAGATAATCGAAATAAAGGGAGGATATCATGTCGAAGCAACTGCGCATCCCTCGTCCTATGCTGCTGGCCGGCCTGCCGCTCGCGATGGTCAGCACATATGGGCCGGCATGGGCCCAATCCGGGGCGGGATCTGCATCCAGAGACGTTGGCATCGGCGATATTGTGGTGACGGCGCAGCGCCGGTCGGAAAAGCTGAACGATGTCGGGATCTCGGTCGTTGCAGCATCAGGCGACAGCTTGCTTGCGAAAGGTGTCGCCAGTACGGCGGATCTCACCAAGATCGTTCCTGGGCTTACCGCGACCGAAACCCCCTATGGCACGCCGGTGCTGACCTTGCGCGGCGTTGGCTTCTATGAATCAAGCCTTGCTGCAAGTTCGCCGGTTGCAGCTTATGTCGATGAAATTCCGCTCCCCTATACCCGGATGGCGCTGGGCACATCGCTCGACATTCAACGTGTGGAGGTCCTCAAGGGGCCGCAAGGTACACTTTACGGCCAGAACTCGACTGGCGGCGCGATCAATTTCATCATGAACAAGCCGACCGATGAATTCAAGGCGGGGTTCGATGCCAGCCTCGGTCGCTTCATGGACACAGATGTGCAAGGCTTCATCAGTGGTCCGCTGTCCAACACCGTGCGCGCTCGCCTGGCAGTACGTACGCACCAGAGCGGGGACTGGCAGAAGAGCGTGTCGCGTGATGATACGACCGGTTCCACGCATGTGACCATGGGCCGCATGCTGATCGACTGGCAGGCCAGCGAGGCTCTCACGTTCGAACTCAACCTCAACGGATTCATCGACAAGTCCGATAGTCAGGCCTTGGCTGCGACCAGTTTTCAGCCCAATAATCCCCAGGCGGTCCAGCCCGAAGAACTGGCCGCGGTCTTTACACCACCGGGTGACAATCGACTGGCCGACTGGGATGCCGACAAGAATTTTCGCCGGAACAACTGGTATTATCAGGCCGCGTTGAAGACGACCTTCGCGATCGGTGACAGTGCCGACGTCATCGCCATCACGGCCTATCAGCACTTCAAGCAAGATCAATTCGTAGATTCCGATGGAACGAATGCGGAGGCCGTCGGAAGTACGCAGGACGGCTATGTAAAAAGCTTCTCGCAGGAGCTGCGTTTGCAAGGCCAGGCCGGCCGGCTGAAATATGTGCTTGGCGGTAATTATTCTTATGACAGAATCTACGACAATACGCTTTATATCATCCGCCACGGCTCTCAGGCACATGGTCTTGACGCGCTCGGCCTGGATATCGGGATCGGTCGGACCCATTCACGACAGTCCGCCAAAACCTATGCCGGCTTTGGCAATCTGGACTATGAACTGACCAGCGGTCTAAATCTGCAGGCGGGCATTCGCTACACCAAGCAGACCCGCAAATTCGAAGGATGCCTGGGCGATCCGGGGCCGATCGGTGGCGGGAAATGGGCCAATCTTTTCAGCTATATTTACGGAACCACCATTCCGGTCGGTGGATGTACCACGCTCAATCCCGCGACCGGCTTTATCGGCATGGAGCGGGATAGCAGCAGCGAAGACAATATTTCATGGCGCGGGGCGATCAACTACAAGCCCTCGCCTGGGACTCTTCTCTACGCCAGTGTCGCGCAAGGCTATAAGCAGGGAAGTTTTCCGACTGTCGGCGGCAATTCGAGCACGCAATATACGCCAGCGAAACAGGAAGGCATTCTGGCCTATGAAATCGGCACGAAACTGTCGCTGCTGGATCGTCACCTTCAGCTAAACGGCGCGCTCTTCTACTATGACTACAGCGACAAGCAATTGCGCGGCAAGGTGTCGGACATCATCTTCGGCACGATCGAGCAGCTGTTCAACATTCCCAAGTCCCAGGTAAAGGGCGCGGAACTGCAGATTATCGCGGCGCCTGTGACCGGTCTGACGCTGGAAGGAAATTTGACCTATTCGGACTCGAAGGTAAAATCCGACTTTCCCAGCCTCACGCCGATCGGCGTTGCCACCAATTTGAAGGGAGAGTCCTTCGAACTGACCCCGAAATGGGCAGCGAACGCGAGTGTCAACTATGATGCTCCGATCAGCGATACGATCAACGGCTTTGCCGGTGTCGACGTCAATTATCAGGGCCGGACCCATGCGGGATACGGCGGAGATCCGCTGTTCACGATCGCCCCCTACACGCTCATCGATCTGCGAATCGGCATCCACGCCCGGGATGATGCATGGCGGGGCCAGCTGTGGATACGCAATCTGACCGACAAATATTATTGGACCAACGCCAATTATCTCGGCGAGTTCACCTATCGACAGACCGGACGACCTCGCACTTATGGCGTTTCTGTCAGCTATCGGTTCTGACGCTTCCCGCAGGCATGGTTTCGGAGGACGGCAAGATGTTGAAGTTCATGCCGGTATTCACCAATCGGAAGGATATCAGCCGGCAACGCTGCCTGGATCATTATCGCTGTCGGCATGGCAAGCTGGCCGCGTCCGTCCCCGAATTTAGTCGGCACATGGTGAAATATGTGCAGAATTTCCTCATGGAGGAGGATCGCGACAAGGGTGTTGCAGGAAGTGCCTATGTTGGTGTTTCCGAATGCTGGTTCTATAGCCTGGACGCTTTCTGGACGGCCTTTGCCGAGCCCCGCTATGCCGAGTTGCGCGAAGACGAGAAGCGCTTCCTCGACTTGGATGATCTCCTCCTCGTTGCCGCTTCGCCGTCGCACATTTTCGGACCGACCGAGGACTGTGCGGTGAAGCTTTTCCGCTTCATGGCATTGGATTCCACGGCCGATCCCGCTGCCGCGAAAATCTATTGGGAAACAGGATATAGTGCGGCGGTACGCGACGATCGCCGCCTACGGCGCGTCATCCGCTCCTATGTGCAAAATCGGCCCATGGAAGGGTTCGTGCATAATTTCCCAGCGGCAAAGGGCTGCGACGCGGCGGACGAGTTCTGGTTCGATCATGCCGACGCACTGCCCGATTTTTTTGCGGCGGAGGCCGCGCTGCGGCAGCGATCCGGCCACGACCGACATTTCGATGCGGCGCGGACGATCCAGTTCGCGACGACCACCAAGCTGCTGTGGGATCTGGGAGAAGATCCGGCGGTCGGTTGCTTCCGCGTCCCACTTGTCGGGGAAGGCTGAAGAAAGTTCGCTTCGGTCAGCCCGAGGCGATTATCATGAAGAAAGGAGAGAGGATGAGCGTGCAGGATAATAAAAAAGTCGTGAAGGACTTGTTTGACGCCATTTCCAAAGGTGACGTTGCTGCAATCAGCGCGCTGACGACGGACGATGTGACTTGGTGGGTAGCGCCGAACAACAAATTTTCGGGTTTGCACTCGAAAAGCGCGTGGCTCGAGATCATTCCCCAACTGTTCGCTGGAGCTGCGGGCCCGCTGACATTTCGTATCGACGAGGTGACAGCCGAGGATGATCGCGTCAGCATGACCGCCAAGGGCCATCTGCTGCTGCGCAGCGGCAAGGTCTATGAAAGCGACTATCATTTCCTTCTGTGGGTACGCGACGGCAAGGTGTCGGCGTGCAAGGAATATGCGGACTCCGTTCATATTGGCCAAATCTTCGGCTTCCCGGAAGAGCTGGCCGTCGCGTGAAGGGAACGGTCACCGCGCCGCTCGAGAACTGGCGCTCGTGGATCTATTGAGGAGGACGGTCATGTGGATTAGAAGCGCTTTCTTCGAGGGGCCGCCGGCGCAGGAGAATGCCGCGGCGTTCCGCGATGCGATCGAGCGGGAGGTCGCTCCGGCGATCGCCTGTCTCGACGGCGTTCGCGACGTGGAAACCTTATGGCCGCGCGCGATCGAGGATAGAAACGATGACATGCTCTGTCAGATGCTCGTTCATTTCGACGATGAGAGCGGTATTGCTCGCATGATGGCCAGCGAGGGGCGCGCCGACGTGCGCGCCAAGGTTGCTGAACTGACGAAGGTGATGGAGATTAGGATCAGCCACATCAATTATGAAGTGACCTGAATAGGCGAGAAACCGCCGCAGGAGGGTATCATGGCGAACGCGATCCAGTGGACAACTCCCGATGCCGATGTCCGGACATCGGTTCGTCTTTGGTGTGAATCGATTGGCAGTGAGATATTTGGCATGGCCGTCGACACGCTGTGCCCCGATCATTTCGCGGCGCGGTTCGATGTCAGGAGCTTTGGAGGAAGCGACATCATCCGCGTCGCCAGCAGCCCGCAGCATTTGCAGCGCACGAAGACGGCGATCACTTCGGACGGAAGTGATGACATCATCGTGAACCTGTTGCTGGAAGGAGAAGTCAGGTTCGGCCAGTTCGGTCGGGAAGATATCGCGTGCGCGGGCGACTGTTTCGTCGCGGATTCAGCCATGCCATATTTTCACCATTTCTCTCTGCCGTTGCGCACGTTGAGCTTCCGGCTACCCCGGCCGTGGGTCGAGCGTCATTCGCCCCATGTCGAGGATCTTTCCGCGCGTCGTATTGACGGGGCAAGCTCTTGGGGACGAGCGCTGGCCGCCTATCTCCTGGCGATTGATGAGGGCGGCGATAGCGGCGAGGTCGACCCCACAGTCATGCTGGAACAAGGACTGCAACTATTGCTCATGGCGCTGGCCCCGGCGCGCCGCGAGACTACCACGCATCAGGTTGCGTTACTGCGCCGGGCCTATGGCGCGATTCGCGAACGGCTGGGCGAGGAGGGGCTGAAGCCTGCCGACGTGGCGCGTACGCTCGGCATTTCAAGGAGCTATCTTCATGCCCTTTTCGCGCGGGAATCGAGCAGTTTTTGCACGGTACTTGAAAATATGCGCATAGCGCATTCCATGACCCTGCTTGACGGCGGTGACGCGCGGTTGACAATCGCAGAGGTCGCTGCGCGATCGGGTTTCGCCAGTGCAGCGCATTTTTCGCGGAAGTTTCACCTTGCCAAGGCCATGACGCCGACCGAATATCGAAGACGCCATTGATGCATACATGAATGGAGGGCAGGGCAGCGCCAGATATGATCGGGACCGGGAATATCAGTCGACCTTCTTGACGGAACGTCTGTTCTTGGCTGCCGGTTCGAGGGTTATAAGATATGGGAGGACGTCATGGTCTCCCGCGCAGTGCGCCATGGGAAGATTAGTCAGCCGCGGAGCCTCCACTTCGGGAACGCCTAGCATATGCAGGGAGGAGGCGATCGCCAAATGGCCGGTCGCAGAAAAGCGGCAGGTGAGGCGCTCGCATTTCCGGCAAGAATGTTTTGCGACGATCACAGCGACTTCATCCGCTGCCTCGCGCGCGCAAGCGAGTGCCTTGGTCCCGGATCGATAATGACGGCGATCCGTTCATGCTTGCCCGCCGTCTCAGCAGGCAGGTGCGTCTAATGGTTTAAACGACCTGATAGTTGATGTGACTGATGTGCACATCGATCAGTTGGGACAGTTGGGCCACCCTGGCACGTACGGCGGCCCGGCCTTCACTAGCCAGCATGCGGGCGATGCCGCTTTCGGCGTCGAAGCGGACCAGCATCTGGCCCAGCATATGATCCGAGCGGTCCTCGATCGACTGCGGCCAGAGCATTTCGACCGACATCACCCCGTCCAGGTGCGCAATCGCAGGGACGATCTCCTGTTCGATTGCGGTACGAAAGGCCGACTCCTGCTGCTGGCCGGATGGTCCTTCAAAGAAAGCGCTTCTGATCCACATAAATCCTCCCTTGCTGGTCGACGATGAGTTGGAAATTGCCGTGGAAGCGGGAAGGTCAGCCCTCAGGGGATGACGACGATACGAGCTCGCGAACCGTTGATCTAGGCCCGCCATGCCTCTTCAAACTTATCCAGGGGATGGGAGCGTATCGCGATCTGAATATCGCCTAAGAGCGCATGCTCGCACAGCCGGCCATAGGCCTCTATCTGCTGCTTCCGAGGAGCGTGATAATAGGCAAAGCCCAGGACATCGAGGGATTGCATCCGCGCGGGTTGCGCATCGCGCCTGAGACTGGGGGACAGCGGCGACCCAATCTGGACCATCCGTCCGCCATGGCGCATGGCCGTCAGGGCCGCTTCGGCAGGAGCGCCATTGAGATAATCAACGACAATGTCGGCCCCACCCTCCGCTGCATCGAGCATTCGTTCCGCAAGAGAATGCGGATCGTTCAGATCGATGATCGCATCGGCGCCCAGCGAAAGGGTCTGCTGAAGCGCGGCCGCATGTCTTCCTGCCGCTACGATGCGACCGGCACCCAGCAGGCGCGCTGCTGCCACCGCTATGAGGCCCGAGATGCCCGTGGCGCCAAGGATGACTATGGTCTCCCCCGCCTGCATCCGCGCTCGCCACGACAAGGGAAGCCATGCGGCCAGTCCCGCATTGCCCAGAGCGGCGGCCAGATCATCCGGCACAGGCTCGGGCACCGGAAGCCCCCTGCCGGCATGGACGAGCGCATATTCCGCCATCGATCCATAGGGGGCGACCAGCGGGAGGCGCCAAGGTCATCCCAGCCGGGATGCGGCACAATATCGTGAATGTCTCCGACCAGCCATTTCGTTCGATCGATATTGATATCAAGTCGACCGAGCGCCCGCTGACCGATCCTTCGGACAGTCGGCTATTGACCAGCCCTGAGCAGGCGCGCGCATGAGCGGCCGTCTCTTAAGAATATTGTACAGGAAGCGAATGGTGTGAACTTGATCGGTAAAGTCATCGTCGTGACCGGCGCGGAATCCGGGATCGGTCGTGAGATAGCCAAGACATGCAGTGCGGAAGGGGCGACACTGGTTCTGGCGGGGCTCAGCCTGTCGGGGATGGAGGAAACGGCGGCGCAGTGTGGAGGCGATCACATCTCCTGCTGCACGACGGACATTTCCGATGAAGCGCAGGTCACGTCATTGGTGGCTCACGCCGTACAGCGCCATGGCGCCATGCACGGATTGGTCGCCAATGCCGGCATCACCGGGCCACGAAACGCGCTTGTCGACATAGCGTTGCATGACTGGCGGAGCGTCATCGACATCGACCTGACGGGCACATTCCTGACCGTGCGCGAAGCCGCCCGTCACATGATAGAACAGGGGCAGGGCGGTTCGATCGTCATCACCGGATCGTCGACGGCCATTCGTCCTCTGTCTGGATTCCTGCCCTATATCGCAGCCAAGGGTGGCCTGCATGCGATGGCCGAAGCGTTGGCGCTGGAACTGGGCTCTCACAGGATTCGTGTGAACACGCTCGTTCCGGGAACGACCGCGACGCCTCTCACCCACGCGATGGATGGCTATCTGGCCAAGGCGGCTCTGGCGCTGCCGCTCGGCGAGGTCACCGAAGCCGCGGAATTGGGGCGCTATGTTGCCTTCGCACTGAGCGATGCTGTGCCACATATGACCGGGAGCCTGCTGAAAGTGGACTCCGGTCGCACCGTGGCCTGAGTTGGAGTGCCCCTCAGGATGACGGATCCTCAAGTGCACATGCCACCTTCCGGCGTAGCCGACGCGGCACCTTCGCGCCGATTGGCCAAGGCGCAAGCCTGGACCGTTACGGCCCTCTTGACGCTGTTGACCGTGGTGTCCTTTGTCGATCGGCAGGTGCTGGCACTGCTGGTCGACGATCTGAAGGCTGATCTCAAGATCAGCGATATCCAGTTTGGCGTGCTGATTGGCCCGGCCTTCATCATCACATATAACCTGCTGCTGATGCCAGCGGCGTTCCTTATCGATCGCTGGAACCGCAAACTGCTCCTGATCTTCGGCTGTGTGCTCTGGACGGCCATGACCGCCTTGTCCGCCTTTGCCCAAAGCTATGAGCAACTTGTGACGTTGCGCCTAGGACTGGCTGTGGGAGAGGCGTTTCTTGGACCGATTGCGATATCGATCATCGGAGACTTGTTCTCCCGCGACGAGCGCTCGCTGCCAACTGCGGTTTTCGTCGCAGGGGGAACGGTCGGAACGACCAGCGCTACCTTCTTCAGCGCGCTGGCGTATGAATGGGCGATGTCGATCCATCTGGTCCTGCTCACGATCGGCGTTGCCGCGCCCTGGCGGCTGACACTGATCGCGGTTGCAATGCCGGCGGCCATACTGGGCGTGTTGTTCACTCTTTTTGCGCGCGAGCCGATGCGGGACACTGCCGACCCTGGCGATAGACCCGACGCCGTGTCTCTGGGCACCCATACGCGAAGCCACGGGGTAATCTATCTGCCAGCCTGTCTGGCGGCCGGGTTGGTGCTCATGAGCAGTTCCGCGATCAACATCTGGGGGCCGGCATTCCTGATGCGGGCCCATGGTCTGACACAGGTGGAGGCAGGATATCTGCTGGGAGCGACATCGCTTGTCGTCAGCGTGACGGGGCTGCTCAGCTTTCCCATACTTGCCCGATGGCGCGCCCGATCACGTCCGCGCAGCACCGCCATGACGGAGATATCCGCTGCGGCCACAGCATGCGCGATACCCGGTTTGGCTCTGGCGGGCCTGTCAGGCACGCTCTGGATATCCATGGCCGGCGTGGGGATGTCGCTGGGCTGACTGGCTTGTGCCCTTGCCTTGCCGACGCAATTGATCCAGCTTCACACGCCGTCTTCGATCAAGGCCAGGGTCACTGCCTTTGCCTTGTTCGTGATGTTCCTTATTTCTATCGGCATCGGACCGGTGCTCATACCCATCGTCGCGCAGGCGGTCTTTGCTGGCCCCTTCGCCCTCGGTCGGGCGCTCGCCGTCAGTGGCGTGCTGGCCTGTGGCGGGGCGCTTCTGTTAAAGCTGTGGTTGCATCGTCAACTTATGCTCATGCGTGGCGACGGACCTTTGCTGAGGGCGGACGCGTCGGCAGAAGCAAGCGCGCCGCAATACCACTTCATGCAGAGTAAGAACGGCCTGGGAGCCGAACCAGAATAGGAGAAGAGGGATGAAGATTGCGCGTATCGGCCCTTCCGGCGGCGAGAAGCCCGCAGTGATCGACGAGCAGGGCATCGTCCGCGATGCCAGCGGCCTGATCGGTGAATGGTCGGGGGCGACCCTGGTTGAGGAGCTCAGGAAGCTGGAGACGGTCGACCTTTCGCGGCTTCCGGTCATCTCTCCTCCGTTCCGATATGGGCCGCCCGTCAGCGGCATCGGGAAGATAATCGGGATTGGCCTCAACTATCGGTCGCATGCCGAAGAAGCCGGAATGGCGCTTCCTGCCGAGCCGGCCTTTTTCCTGAAGGCGACCTCGTCGATCATCGGTCCGAACGACGATGTCATGTTGCCCAGGGGGAGCGTAAAGGGTGATTGGGAAATCGAGCTTGGTGTCGTGATCGGAAAGGCGGCGCGATATGTCAGGGAGGCCGATGCCATGGATCATGTCGCCGGCTATTGTATCGTCAACGACGTTTCGGAACGTGAACTACAGCTTGAACGCGGCACGCAATGGACGAAGGGAAAGTCCTGCGATACGTTCGGCCCAATCGGCCCCTGGCTGGTGACCCGTGACGAGATAGCCGATCCGCACAACCTGCGCTTGATACTCACCCTCAACGATGAGGTGATGCAGGATGGTCATACCGATGATCTCGTCTTCACCGTACCTCAATTGATAGCGCGAATGAGCGAGATTTTTACGTTGCATCCCGGCGATATCATATCGACCGGAACGCCCGGTGGTGTGGGGCTGGGCATGCGTCCCTCGCGGTTCCTGAAGGCCGACGACGAGATGCATTTGCAGATCGGGGGGCTCGGCGAGCAACGGCAAAAGGTCATGGCCCATCAATGAAGAGCAGCCATATTCGATGCTCCCCCGCATCGTCATAAAAAGGGACGAGCTATCGGATCGGGCTGGACGAGGCTGCCGAGTCCGATATGTCGAAGGTTTTGCAACTGTTCGCCGTTTCCCTGGGCCAGTCCGAAAGTCAGCGCCGCATGAAGCCCATCCAGCGCAGTAGCGCATAGGTGATGGCGGCCGCACCGGCTGCCAGAGCGGTCGCGTGCCATGTCCCCCAGGGGTCTTGCGCGAAGGGCAGGCCGCCCGTGTTCATGCCGAAAATGCCCGTCACCAGTGTCGCGGGCAGCATCAGCGCCGTCACGATCGAGAGGATGTAGAGATTCTGGTTGGTGCGCTGCGCCTCCTGAATATCCAGTTCCTCCCGCAGCAGGCGAAGCTGACCCTGGACGCCCAGAATATCGGCGTCGAGCGACTGGAGCCGCTGCGCCACCTTCTCGACACTGGGCAAAAGTGCGGTGGGCAGTTCCTGATCCTTTTCCAGCCGCTGGAAGACGCTGCGCATACCCGACAGCAGCCGGTGAAGCTGCGCCAGCCTGCGCCGGATGCCGATGAGGTCGCGGGCCGAAGGGGGGTGATGGCCGTCGAGAAACGCGTCCTCGGCCCGCTGGACGTCCAGGCTGAGCGTACGGCTGATGTCGGCGATATTGTCCGCGATGGAATCGACCAGCAGTTCCAGCGCCCGTGCGGGATCGATGGCGGTAGTGGCATGCTCCAGCCGTTGGCGCGCGATATCGGCGGACCGCAAGGGGTGCATGCGCGTCGTCAGCATCAACTCGGGCGTCAGGGCAATCCGCAGCGCGCCGATGCGGGCCGTGTCGATCACGTCGAAATCCCGTTCGAAATCGTGCAGCACGCATCCGACCGCCCTGCCGTCGACCAGCGAGCGCTGATGCGTGTCGGGGGAAAGCAGCATTTCCCGCAGGGAGGACGGCAGGCCAGCCTCCCGCTCTATCCAGGCGCGGGTGCCGCGATCGGCCAGGTTGAGATGCAGCCAGCGGAAGGCGCCGGCGCGATCAGCCTCGCACCGGTCCACAGGCCGCGATCCTCCTGCCGTGAAATCCAGACCCCATATGAGTCCCGGACCCATATCCGCCATCGGCACGGAGATGCGAAAGAGGGGATCCTGCTGAACAGTCGTGGCGCACATCTCCCGTCGAACCGGCCCTATAAAGCGGCAGGATGACATTATGGTGGCATTACTGGTGAATTACGGGACTCGCCTTCGCCCGGCGGCATCGCTAACATGGATCAGCCGCTTTCTTTCCGGCGATCCCATGTCAGGATATTTATGCCAATAGAGATTGAGCGCAAATTCCTTGTCGTGGGCGATGCATGGCGGCAGAGGGCCGATAAGGGGCGCTGCCTTCGTCAAGGCTATGTCGCGCATGAGGCGCATGCGAGCGTGCGTGTCCGCCTGTCCGATGAGGGAGCCTGGCTCACGTTGAAGAGCGGGCGAGCGGGCATCGTGCGGGACGAATTCGAATATGAGATTTCGCGCATCGATGCGGAGGATATGCTCGACAGGCTGTGCGTCGGCCCGGTGATCGAGAAGACGCGCTACCGCGTGCCCCATGGCGGCAAGATCTGGGAGGTAGATGTTTTTGCCGGCCGGGCGGAAGGGCTGGTTCTGGCCGAAATCGAACTGGCTGCCACGGATGAACCGTTCGATCTGCCCGACTGGGCGGGCAAGGAAGTCACCGACGATCCCCGCTTCCGCAATTCGGCTATCGCTCTGATCCCGATGGCCGAAGTGGCCGCCTGAAAAGGCCTGCCGCTAACAGCGCACCAATGTCACCGGCACCGGCTCTATGCCGTGCGCCAAGGCCCGTCCTTCTGACCGGGGCGCCCCTTGCTTCCCCGGTCAACCCATCAGGCCCGTGCAGCCGTGATGGAGGGATGTTCCGTAGCCCGGATTCCAGCGGCCTTGCGTTCGGAATAGCGGTCGACCAACTGCGCGGCATGGGGCCGCATCAGCACGGTGATGCGAACCAGCTCCTCCATCACGTCGACAATGCGATCATAATAGCTGGATGGCCGCATCCGACCCTCTTCATCGAACTCCTTATAGGCCATGGCTACCGACGACTGATTGGGGATGGTGAACATCCGCATCCACCGCCCCAGAAGGCGAAGGGTGTTCACCGCGTTGAAAGACTGCGAACCGCCGGACACCTGCATGACCGCCAGGGTTCGGCCCTGGGTCGGGCGCAGTCCCTTCATCTCCAGCGGCAGATGGTCGATCTGCGCCTTCATGATGCCGGTGATCTGCCCATGGCGCTCCGGGCTGCACCACAGCATGCCCTCGGACCACAGGGCATGTTCGCGTAGCTCGTGGACCGCCGGATGATCGTCGCCCTTGACCTGATCGGGGAGCGGAAGGTCCGATGGATCGAAAATCCGCGTCTCTGCGCCGAAATATTCCAGCAGCCGCGCGGCTTCCTCAACGGCCAGCCGGGAGAAAGATCGCTCCCGCAGCGATCCGTAAAGCAGCAGGATACGGGGTGGATGCTGGTCGTTTCCCAAACCGAGGGCAGGGCGGCGGTGGACAAACTCCTGTTGCAATGCCGGCAGGTGATCGGCGGCCAACAGCGGGCGCAAGCGGTTCATGCAATGTCTTTCCGATTCTCACCGAAGATGGCTTCGGAGGCCAGATGGGCGACAAGGGCGCCGGCGAATTGCGCGGCAATGAAGCCGGGCACGCTGGTCGGGGCGATACCCGCAAAGCTGTTGCTGAGCGACCGGGCGATGGTGATCGCCGGATTGGCGAAACTGGTCGACGATGTGAACCAATAGGCAGCCGTGATGTAGAGCGCGACGCTGGCCGGCACCCATTGCGGATGCGTCTTCGCGGTTCCGATAATGGTCAACACCAGGCCGAAGGTCGCGATGCCTTCTCCGGCCCATTGGCCGATGCCGCTGCGAACCTTTTCCGAAACCTCCCAGATCGGCGCGCCGAACATGATATGCGCGGCCCAGACGCCGAGAATGCCGCCGATCAACTGAGCGCACATATATTGCAGGGCCGTGCTTGTCCCAATGTGGCCGCGCAAGCGCATCACCAGCGTCACCGCCGGATTGAAATGCGCTCCCGAAACCGGCCCCAACATGGTGATGAGAACGAAGAGGATTGCGCCTGTCGCTAGCGTGTTCCCGAGCAGAGCGACCGCGCCATTCCCGCCAGAGAGCGTCTCTGCCATGATGCCCGAACCGATGACGGTCGCGAACAGCATGAAGCTGCCGAGCGCCTCTGACCAAAGTGCCGAACGATTCATCCGTGCAGCAGGCGATGGCCGGATGCGTCGATGACCTGCTCTCCATCTTCCTTGGCAAAGGCGGCTTTTTGCGCTTGCGGGAGCAGGTCCAGAACCGCCTCGGACGGGCGGCACAGTTTCACGCCCAAGGGCGAGACAACCAGGGGGCGGTTGATCAGAATGGGATGCGCCATCATGGCATCGATCAGCGCGTCATCGGACAGCGTTTCATCGCCAAGGCCCAATTCGGCATAGGGCGTGCCTTTTTCGCGCAACAGCGCGCGAGGGGCAATCCCGGCGCGAGCGATCAGGCTTTCCAGCATGGCGCGCGAAGGGGGCGTCTTGAGATATTCCACGACGTGCGGCTCGATCCCGGCATTGCGGATCATCGCCAGCGCGTTGCGTGACGTGCCGCATTCAGGATTGTGGTAGATGATGATGTCGGTGGTCATTCGGTGGCTCCCGCCTTGCTACTGGCGCCGTCGCCCTGACCGATCTCCCTGAACTGACGGCGCGTTGCCATCTCATCGAGGCTGGCGAGGGGCAGCGCGAGGAAAAGGGAAATGCGGTTTCGCAGATAGTGGAGCGCGCGCATGCCCGCAGTATCGAAGCCAAGATCCTCCAGCACGGCGATCGCCATGGGATGCACCGCGCCTTTGGGCTGGCTCCCGGCGCTATAGGCGCGAAAGCGGCCTTCTCCCAGCTTGTTCATCAGCGCCTCGCCCAGAATGGAGCGGGCCGAATTGCCGGTGCACAGAAAGAGGACGTTATAGATTTTGTCGGTCATGGCCTGATACCTTCAGCAGCAGGTGAGTTCAGCGATCAGAGGCTCGCAGAGCTCGCGGCGGCCCTCGCAACAATCCTTGGCGAGATAGAGCATCAGGTCGCGCAATTTGGCGATGTTCGCACGCTGGATCATCTGTCGGCCGCGCTTCTCGGCCAGGACCAGCTCCGCCGCGACGAGGACGGCCAGATGCGTGGAAAAGGTGCTCTGGCTCAGTCCCGATGCGTCGACAAGCTGCCCGGTGGAAAGACCCTCGGGTTCCGCGCGGACGAGGCGTTGAAATGCCTCCAGGCGAGTGGGATGGGAAAGGGCAGCAAGGGCGCCGAGTGCGTCTTCGATTTCCATTCATCGTCTATTACCGATGAATTGGCTGTCGTCAATATCTATCGAAATTATCCGATGCGTTTAATATTCCAGAGACATGGCTTGCGCTTATCCTTGGCGGACGCTGTCGATGACGCGCCGGATATTCCCAGCGCCGCCAGGGTGCCGGCGACATCCCGACAGTCCCGGGACAAACCGCTCAGTGCCGATCCGCAAGAACACGGAACCCCAAGAAATAATCGCCTTGCCTGCCCCGCCATGATAGATTTCCCTGCCCGCCGATCCAGGTAGGCGCGAGTCTTTGCAGGGAGGAACCATGACACTCTCGATCGGCAGCAAGGCCCCCGACTTCACGGCGCAGACCACCAAGGGCGAAATCCGCTTCCACGAATGGCTGGACGAAAGCTGGGGCATCCTCTTTTCGCACCCCAAGGACTTCACCCCCGTCTGCACGACGGAGCTGGGCTATCTCGCCCGGCTGACCCCCGAATTCGCCAGCCGCAACTGCAAGGTGATCGGCCTGTCGGTTGACCCCGTCGGCAATCATGAGCGCTGGCTGGCCGACATCAAAGCCGCGACCGGTGGCGACGTCACCTATCCCATCATTGGCGACAGCGACCTGAAAGTCGCCCAAGCCTATGAAATGCTCCCCGCCAGCGCCGGAGATAGTAGCGAAGGCCGCACCGCCGCCGACAATCAGACGGTCCGCACCGTCTACCTGATCGGCCCTGACAAGCTCATCAAGGCGATGCTGAGCTATCCCATGAGCAGCGGCCGCAATTTCGACGAGGTGATGCGCCTGCTCGATAGTTGCCAACTGACGGCAAAGCACAAGGTCGCGACCCCGGTGAACTGGAAATGGGGAGAGGATGTCATCATCGTCCCCGCCGTGTCCGACGAGGAGGCGAAGGAACGCTTCCCCGAAGGCTGGACCAGCGTCACGCCCTACATGCGCGTCGTCCCCCAGCCCCAAGACTAATATGTTCTTCGCGGTCTTTCAGGATGGCGAAGGATGCAAATCCTATATCATCGCCAATGAGGCGTGCTGCGCGGCGGCCATCATCGACCCGGCGCTGGATCTGGTCGACCGCTATCTGGGCGAGGTGAACCGGCAAGGCTTACGCGTCCGCTACATCATCGACACGCACACCCATGCCGATCATTTCTCCGGCGCGCGGGCGCTGCGGGAGGTGCTGCACGCTCCCATCGTCATGCACCGCTTCTCCCCCGCGCCCTATGTCGACATGCATGTGGAGGACGGCCATTCGCTGCCGCTGGGCGACATGCGGATGCGCATCCTCCACACCCCCGGCCACACCCGCGATTCCATGTGCATCCATGTCGAGGATCGCCTGTTCACTGGCGATACGCTGCTGATCGGCGGCACCGGGCGCAGCGACCTGCCCAGCGGCGACCCGGTGCAGTTGCATGACAGCCTGTTCCACAAACTGCTCGACCTGCCCGACGACACGCTGGTTTTCCCGGCCCATGATTATAAGGGTCGCGAAGGCTCTACTATAGGGGCCGAGCGCGCCAGCAATCCCCGCCTCGCCAAGACCGATCAAGGCGAGTTCGTCACGTTGATGAACAGCCTCAACCTGTCGGCTCCCACCCACCTCACCGAAGCGCTGCGCACCAACATGTCCGGCGGCAAGACCGTGCGCCAGTTGCTGGCCGAAGCGGGCGCCAAAGTGCCCTTCATGGCGATGGACGAACTGCTCCGCCGTTTCGAACTGCGGGCCAATGATTTCGTCATCCTCGACGTGCGCGAAAAGGACGCCTTCGCCGCCGGCCATGTGCCGGGCGCCATTCACCTGCCACGCGGTCAACTCGAACTGCGCGTCAACGAAGTCCTCCCCGACCCCAGCGTGGAGGTGCTGACCGTGTGCGAACTGGGCAAGATTTCCACGCTGGCGGCGGCCACGCTGCACGAACTGGGCTTCCACCGCGCCACCGCGCTCGACGGCGGCATGGCGGCATGGCGAGAGAAGGGGCATCCGCTTGAAAAAGCCGGGCCAGCCTGACCGCGGGTTCCTGCATGGGAGGCTTTCGTACGAAGGCGCCCGAAACCCTTCACCATTCCGGTTACTCGGCTGTGGGGTTGTCGATCCTGGAAGCTACCGTTCGTGGAAAGACGTGCCAATAGGTCTGAGAGGCCGAATCCGGGGTATTCCGGCTTGGGCAGTTTGGAGCAAGCATCTCGGTAAAACCGCTGCTCGCGAATGGCGTATACGCGCCTTCAGTTTTCTAGAAATCCTTATTCGGTGCACCCCGCCCAGCCGGGGAGATGCGCTGCTTCCCTGGATCGCGCCAAAGCGAGCGCTTTGCGCAGGCAGGCATCGAAATCATCACGCAGGCGGGCAAGCTTGATCCTTTGACGAAGGAAATTGGCCCAGAGAAATTCGGCATAGAGAATGTCGGCTTTTGCATAGCCGCCTGCCCTTCGTAGTGCTCCGGCCAGGGATCGATAGGGATCGTCGGCAAGCCTGCCGATATGTTTGGGCAGCGCTTCATAGTCGTGCCGCAGTCCCTTTTCGTCAAAGGGATGCAGCCAGTTGCGATTGTCCATATAGGTGAGGAAGGCCGCCCTGTTGAGATGGCCAAGGTCGGCCACCACGCTGACCAGGATATGGACGACCCCCTCTTCATGAAGGGCGCGGGCAAGGTGGTGGTGATCGACCATCCAGCGTCTGCCCTTGGGGCCGATCACGACCGGGATCATATGGCGTCCCAGGAAATCGGGCCGGTCGCGATCCGCGCGGATGCTCCATTCATGCCGTTTGCGCGCCACCTCGATCAAACCGACCGTCATCTGCGTGGGGCGCAGTGCGGCCAGTTCGACCGAATGCAACAGGGGTTCAGGGCTGACATGCGGCATCATCTTTTTCCCGTTTCAGTGCTTGCACGGCATCGTCCACACTATAGCTGCTGCGCGCGATCAGATCGGTGGCGCCCGCGGTGCGCATCAGGTCGCGGACATGGTCACGCACCCGCGCCAGTTGCACGGTGATGCCGCTCGCCCGCATCATGGCGTCGAATTCGGTCAGGGCATCCAGCGCGGTGCTGTCGATGTCGAAGCTTTCCTCCAGGCTGAGTATCAGCATACGCCTGTCGGGCTCCGCGCGCAGCAGGTCCGCGACACGCCCCAACACCCGCTCGGCATTGGCGAAGAACAGCGGCTCGGCGGGGCGCAGGATCATCATGCCATCCGGGCTGACCGCATCGCGGTGG
Source organism: Sphingobium sp. TB-6 (assembly GCF_012927365.1). Classification (NCBI taxonomy): domain Bacteria; kingdom Pseudomonadati; phylum Pseudomonadota; class Alphaproteobacteria; order Sphingomonadales; family Sphingobiaceae; genus Sphingobium; species Sphingobium sp. TB-6. The sequence continues at coordinate 197,199 of NZ_JABBGL010000009.1, forward strand.
CGCAGCAGGTCGACATAGTCATGCCCTGACCCCAACTGGCCGAGTTGGCTGAGCTGCGGCGCCGCCAGACGCTGGATCAGCAGTGCAAGCGACAGGGCTATGGCAAAGAGCATGCCGTCCAGCACGCCCAATATCAGCACACCAGCCGCGGCTCCAAAGGCCGTCAGACTATCCCGGCGGATGCGCCAGAGCCGAAGCAGCGGGCCGGGGTTAAGCGCATGGAGCAGTGCCGCGATGACCACCGCCGCCAGCACCGGCTGCGGCAGCCGTGCGACCAGCGGCATGGCGAAGATCACCAGAGCCCCGAGCGCGCCTGCCGCCACCAGTCCGGCCCAGCGGCTGCGCACGCCGGCTGCCTCCGCGGCCGATCCGGCGGAAAAGCCCGCACCCACCGGCATGCCTTGCACCATGGCGGCGGCGAGATTGGCGACGCCCAATGCCGCCATTTCCCGATTGGGGTCCACCCGGTCGCCATGGCGCAGCGCCAGGCTGCGCATCGTACCCCAGCTTTCGGCAAGGAGGATGAGGACGATCGGGGCCGCCAGCTGGACAAGCCGGGACAAGTGTTGCCAGTCCGGTAGAGTGATCCCTTCCCAGCGGGGGATCAGGTCGATCGTCCCGACGCTGGCCACCCCCCGGCCTGGCAGGTCGAACAGCACCGACGCGCCGATCCCGCCCGCCAGGACCAGGAGGGCGCCCGGCAGGGACGGCGTCCGCTTCAGCGCCAGCAGTGCGGCCAGGGCGGCAAGGGCGGTGGCGATGCTCGCCATGTGCCAGCCACCCATATTGTCGAGCAGCGCCAGCAGCAGCGTGCCGATCGCCGGTCGATGCAGTGGAAGGCCGACGATGATCGGCAATTGCTTGATGATGATCGTGATCGCCAGGCCAAAGGCGAAGCCACGCAGGACGGGACGCGATATGAAACTGGCCAGCCCGCCCAGCCGCGCCGCCGCCATGACGCAGAAGATCAAGCCGGCCATGGCGACGATCAGCGTTGCGGCAGCGCTGCTGGCGCCTGCCTGCATAGGAAGGGCGGCGAGTGCCGCGGCCAGTATCGCGGCCGAGGAAGAGGTAGGGGAAATGATGGCAAAGCGGCTGCGGCCAAGGATCAGATAGGCACAGGCACCGGCGATGGCCGCCAATATGGCGCGCTGCGGCGGCAGGCCCGCTATGCCCGCATAGGCGATCGCTTCGGGCAGCATCAGGCCCGCAATCGAAAGCCCGGCGATGGCATCGCGCCCCTGCATGGTTGGACATCCTCTGCACAGCCCGTCCCAAGGGCGTGGCGCCATGTTTCGCAAGCCATGCGCCGGACGGCAAGAGCCTGTTGGAGCCAGATATGATTTCTGCGTGCCAACTGAGGCTGGCCGCTTCCGCGCCGTCTTCTTCATGAGCGGGGAGGCTGGACAGATGTCGGGACACGCACCCTTTCTATCGGCGATAGCTGTTGGATGGCTCGGTCTGACATGGCCGGTTTCCGCTGTGGCGGGAACGGACCTGGTGCCGCGAGCGGACAATGTGCTGATGGCCCAACTGGAGGCCCGTCTTGCAGACAAGGATTTGTCTGCATCGAAACGCCCGCCGGGATTGACCCTGGGCAACGGCCTGAGCGCCGAAGATCGCTTCGACCTTGCAAACAGGAAAGTCCGTTCAAAGACGCTCGGCATTGGACCTGTGGAACTTGCGCTGACGGCGGGCAGGGCGGCCAATTTCGCACAGCGTTATGATATGCCCTATGCGGTGGATCGCTGGACACTCAAATTCGTCGGTGCCAGCGCGTCCTTGTCTCTTCTGTCCGGCGTCGACTTCGTCCTGGACGCGGAATATGCGCGCATGGCCCGAAGATTGTCGGTTCTGGAGGTGACGCCGCACCGGCTGGCAACCGGGATGGCCCGGCTGGGCGGCGGCTTTTCGTTCGGTGAGAACGCCCGGCTGATGCTGGATTATATATCCGTCGCGCGGTCAAGGCACCAGGATGATTTGACGCGGATGGCTGAAGCTCTTGGTGGTGCCCCCGTGACCGGGCGTGGGCCGGAATTGTCCTTCGCCCTGGGCTCAGGCACGGAAAGCGGGCAAGGCAATTGGCGTTTTTCGCTGGCCTCCCTCCAGCGCCCGATGAGCGATCTGGGACTGGCCGCGGATGGCGATATCCGCACCGATGCCCGCGCCATGTTGAGCTTCACCCTTCATCTTTGAGCGTGCCGCCAGCGCAGGATGAGGACCGGCAGCAGCAGCAGGCTCATCATCGTCGAACTGATCAGGCCGCCCAGGATCACCACCGCCATCGGTCCCTGAATCTCGCGACCGGCCTGGCCGGAATCGATCGCGAGCGGCGCAAGGCCAAGGGCGGTGACGAGCGCGGTCATCAGGATCGGCGTGACCCTCTCCCTGGTGGCCCTCAACACGGTGTCGAGCGACCAGGGCGCGCCTTCCGTCTCGACGAGATGGTCGGTGTGGGACAGTAGCAATATGGCGTTGCGCGCGGCAATGCCGAACAGGGTGACAAAGCCCACCAGCGCCCCCAGCGACAGGGTGCCGCCGGTCAGCAGCACGGCGACGACACCGCCCGCCAACGCGAAGGGGGCGCCGGACAGAATCAGTCCGGCCGGCCGCGCCCCGCCAAAGACGAGCGACAGCAGCCCGACCATGGCGATGGCCGCGAAGGCGACGTTCAGCAGTAATTGGTTCGAAGCCGCTGCCTGTCCTTCGGCCGCACCGGCATAGTCCACATAGACGCCCGGCGGCAGATGGATCTGCGCCGCGATGCGGGCGCTGGCGGCGCGGACGAAGCCGCTGACGTCCGAGCGCGTCGGATTCACGGTGACAACCTGCCGCCGCTGGCCGCCATCATGGACGATGGTGGAGCGGCCTTCCTCCTCCCGGATCGTGGCAATATCGCCAAGGCGCGTCGCGGTGCCGTCAGCGGCGCGGACAAGCATGTCACCGATGCCCTCCGGGTCCTGTCTCAGTGACGGCGGCAGAGCGAGCGCAATGTCCACGGTGCGGTTGGCATCGCTGGTCTGCGCGACGACATGGCCCTGAAAGGCGATCTCTATGGCATCAAAGGCGTCGTTGGCGGTGATGCCGTGCAGCGCCATGCGGTCATGGTCGAGGCGGATGCGCAGCACGGGCGTTCCGGCAGGCGCCTTCACCTGCACATCGGCGGCGCCCGGCACCTGGCCAACCACCCGCGCAATCTGTGCGGCGACACGATCCAGCGTGTCGAGATCGGCGCCGTAGACACTGATAGCCACCGCCGCCGTTTCGCCCGACAGGCTTTCGCCGATGCGGTCGCCCAGGAAAGTCAGCACCTCGGTCTGGATGCCGGGATAGCGGGCCAGAACGGCGCGGATGCCCGTCTGCGCTGCTTCCTCGCCCGCGCCGTTGACGGGCTTCAGTTTGACATGGAACTCGCTGTGATTGGGGAGGAATGTGTCCTCGCCCGCTTCGGCGCGGCCCATCTGCTGCTCAACCGTCGCGACCTGCGGCAAGGTCAGCAGGTCGTGCGCAATGCCCGCGCCGGTCCGGCGCATCCAGTCCATCGACGCGCCGGTGGGTCCGATCACCTGCAACACATAATGCCGCTCGCGAAAGGCGGGGAGCAGTTCGTTGCCCAGCGACAGGAACAGCAGGCTGCCGACGATCCCCGTCAGGGCGGTGGCGAGGGCAACCGGACGCGGATGGGCGCAGAGGCGGCGCACGAGCCGCTCATGACCCGCCTTGATGCGGGCGATGAAGCGAGGCTCGTCGCGGTGCGCTACATTGCGCAGCAGCAGATAGGCAAGCGCTGGCGTGACACTGACCGCCACCAGCAGCGATGCCGTCACGGCCAGCGCAAAGGCCAGCGCCAGCGGGCGGAAAAAGGCGCCATGCAGGCCGGTCAGCATCAGGATCGGCGCCATGGTCAGCAACAGCACATAAGTCGCATAGACCACAGGCGCCCGCACCTCGACCGAAGCGGCCTCCACCACGGCGGATCGCGGCATGTCCGTCGGGGCGAGGCGCAGGCGGCGGGCGATATTCTCTATGTCGACAATGGCGTCGTCGATCACCACGCCCAGCGCCACGGCAAGGCCGCCCAGCGTCATGGTGTTGATCGTCTGCCCGAAATGATCGAGTACCAATATCGCAGCCAGCAGCGACAGCGGAATGGAGAGAAAGGCGATCAGCGCCACGCGCAGGCTGCGCATGAAGGCGATCAGCACGAAACCGATCAACAGCCCACCGACAGCCAAGTCATGGCGGATGCCCGCCAGCGCCGTCTCGATGAAATTGGCGGGGCGGTGGAGCGCGGGATAAAGCGTCACCCCCTGCGCCGCCAGCGCCGGTCGCATGTCCTGCAACGTCTTCTCGACCGCCAGCGTGGTGTCGAGCGTATTGGCGCCATACTGGCTCGACAGCGCGAGCAGCACGCCCGGCTTCCCCATGATGAGCGCATCGCCAAATTGCGGGGCGGGCGCATCGACCACATCGGCGACGTCACCCAGCCGCAGCGATCCGCCATTGGTCGGCGTCAGCACCGATTGGGCAAGGCTTTTCGCGGTCACCGCGCCATTGTCAGGCTGTACCAAAATGCGTTGATTGGGCGTGTCGGCAAAGCCGCCGCCGCGCACGGCGGCGCTCGCCTGAATGGCACTCGACAGGTCGCTGATGGACAGGTTGCGGGCGATCAGGTCGGCGGGGCGCAGGCGGATTTCGATGCGCCGCTGCTCCCCGCCGAAGACATTCGCGCGCGCCACCCCCGGCACGGCAAGCAGGCGCGGCCGCACCGTCCATTGCACCAGATCGCGCAGCGCCAGCGGGCTGATCCGCCGCGAAGTGAAGCCGATCTTCAGCAGGTCCATGGTCGAGGAGGTGAGCGGCGTCAGTTGCGGCGTTCCCACGCCTGCGGGCAGGCGCGCGGCGGCATCGCCCAGCGCTTCGGCCACCACCTGCCGCGCGCGATAGGGGTCTGATCCTTCCTTGAAGGTGACAGTGATGACCGACAGACCCTGGATCGATTCCGACCGCACGGATTCCACGCCATTGGCGCCGTTGACCACGGTTTCGAGCGGACGGGTGACCAGCGCCTCGACCTGTTCGGGCACATAGCCGGGCGCTTCGGTCTGGATCGTGGCCTGCGGCGGCACGAAATCGGGAAAGACGTCATAGGCCGCGCTGTGCAGCGCAAGTCCGCCGATCAGCAGCAGGAGCAAGGCGGCGGTCAGCACCGTCCAGGGATGGCGCACACTCTGGCGGACGATGATGGCGAGCATGACGTCAGTCGTCCTCGCCCGCCGCTTCGCCGCCGCGCTCGATGGAAAGCAGTACAGCCGCGCCGTCGGCCGCCACGCGATCGCCGGGTTTCAGACCGTTGTTCAGGCCGTCGCGCACGAACCAGCCATCGGCCTGCGCGCGCGCATCGGTCAGCTCGACCCGCCGATAGCCGCCGCCCGGCTCGGCGCGATAGACCCAAAGCCCGCCCTGATAGCGCAACAGCGCGGCTCGGGGCACGATGACGCCGCTTTCCCTACCCTGCGTTTGGGCCATGCTGGCCGGCAGCACGCGGCCCGTGCCCAGTTCCCGCGCCAGAGCGCCATATATGATCGCGAGCGAACCCGCGCTTTGCAGACGGGTATCGGCAGCGGCGGCGGGACCGATCAGGCGGACAGGCATCACCGCCGCGCCCTCACCGATCCGCGCCACGCCGGTCCCAGGTGCCGCGCCATCGGCAAAGTCCACCCGGATCAGACTGGCCTGGCCTGCGGCGACGGCCCTGACCAGATCGCCCAGCGCAGCGGATGACAGCCGCGCCAGACCGGGACCATATTCCAGCCCCACGCGCTGCGTGGCGGCGGCCAGCCGCGCTCGATCGGCCACGGCCTGCGCGCGGGCGCTTTCCACCGCTTTTGTGGAGGCGCTCTGATCGGCGGCCGCGAGCGCGCGTTGCCGGGCGTCATCCGCCTGCGAGGCAGTCAGGGCCGCCCGGGCGCTGACGATCTCGCTCTGGATAGCGGACAGGGCGCTGATGTCGAGCGCACGGGCAAGGCCATGCCGGGCCGCGCTTGTCTGCGCGGGGAGAAGCGTTACGGCATGAATGCCCGCTCGGGACGCCTGCGCTGGGTCGAGCGCCACCACGCCTTCGGGCGTGGCTGGTGCGGTAGCGGATGGTGATGCATCGTCCGCGTCTGGCGTCAGCGCGGGCCAGGCAAGGAACAAGGCCGACGCAAGCGCCGCGCCCGACAAGGCAGAGCCAGCGGCAAGGAACAGCGGTTTCATGCGGCAGGCTCCAGCGCACCGGGTTTCAGCATCAATTCAGGCCCTTCAAGGGGCCGACGCAGCGCATCTTCCAGCGCCGCGTCGGCAGTATGGACCCGGGCCAATGCAGCCCATTCCGCCAGCTCGGCTTGCGGCACCCCGCCCTGCGCGGCGGCCCAGTCGGTGCGGTCAATCTGGCCTTGGCGCAGTAGCGCGTCAGCCTGTGCCGCAAGGCGGCGGGCGATAGGCAGGTCGGCGCTCCGTACCCGCGCCAGCGCCGCGCGGGCCAGGCGGCATTCCATGATCGCGGCGTCCAGCGCGGCATTGGCGGCGGCGACCACCGCCTCCAATTTACGCCCGGCCTCCGCCCGCTTCGCCTGCGCGGCGGCGATGGCATGGCGGTTGAGGTCAAGCGGCGGCAATGTGAGGCCGATCGACAGGGGCAGCTTGGTGAGACCCCGTTCCCACATATAGCCCGGCGAAAGGGAGATGGCCGGATATTGTTTGGCGATTTCGCCGCGCAGGTCGCTTTCCGCCTGATCATAGGCGGCGATGGCCTTGAGGATGTCGGCCCGCGCCACGGTCGCACCGATGCGATCCCCTATGGCCCCCATCGGCTCCGGCGCCGGTTCGTCGAAATCCGCCCAATCGAAAGCGATGGTGGCCAGTGCTTCGACGGGCAACCCAATGGCGGTGGCGAGCGTCTGCCGCGCACCGGCGGTCCTGCCGCGTGCATCATCGGCGGTTGCTGCGGCGGTCGCGACATCGGCCCGCACCCGTTCCAGATCGGCGCGGGCCACCGCGCCAGCCTTCAGACGCCTTTCCATCGCCGCCTGCTGCTGATGGCGGAAGGCGAGGAGCCGGGTCGCCGCATCGGCCTCGCGCATGGCGACCAGCATGTCGGCCAGCGCACGGCGTGCCTGCATCCGTGCGGCCCAGACCGTATCGGCAAAGTCATAGCGCGCAATGGCTACGCCGATGGCTGCGCTGGTGATGCGCGCTTCGCGGCGTCCTCCCGTGTCGAGCGGCACATCGATCGCGCCGCCGAGCAGCCAGGGCGAATGGGTCGAAGGATCATTCGCATATTCGCTGCTCAGCGTCAGCGTCGCGCCGGGGGCTTGTCGCGCGGCGGCCTCTTGCGCGCTCGCGGTGACCATGGCGGCCCGCGCGACGGCGACATCGGGATTATGGACCAGCAGTGCCGCCAACAGCGAAAGCCGGGTCCAATGCGTGGCGTCATAGGATGCCGCCGGGGCTATCTGTGCCTGTTCGGCCTGCACGGCTCCGGCGTCGATGGGGCGTTGCTGGCGCGCAAGGGCCAGCGCCGCCGCGTCCATGGGCGCGGGGTGGTAGGACTGGCACCCGCCAAGCGGCCAGGCGCATAGCGACAAAAACAGGAAGAAAACCGGCCTGCGCATCATGATGAGGGCTCTAGGCTCGCGCTGGACAAGCGCCTAATTGCAATATGGTAAGGTTAGGACCAATCGACATTCAGCCCTGACGGCCTGCAAATGACGCTTTTTCGTGCTTCCGGTGCTCACGTACTTTTAGTACGCTGCGCTCCGGGTCACGAAAAACCATCATTTTCGGCACGTCATCATCTGAATGTCGATTGGCCCTAGGCTTTAGGCTCCGCAGGCGGAGCGTCGGCCCTTGACGACGCAACGGCGGATGATCTGCCCGGTCAGGTCATGAACCTCGACCCGCCAGCGCCGCCTGCCCGTCCGCTCCAGCGTCATGAAGCCGAAATGGTCCGTCCAACTGTCGAACCGAAAAACCTTGGCGCCGGGCACAGGCTCCTGCCCCAAGGCTCTGTCGGCGGGCACCTGCGTCACATCCTCCTGCGTTCCCGCCATGCCGGAAATGAACTGACTGGGGTGTCGGGGGCCAAGATCGGCCTGCTGCCATTCATGGACATGGCCTGCGACCAGCATGTCGATACCGGCAAGGGTCAGGGAGGGGTCGGCAGCGCCGAAAGTGAACCGCACCGAAGCATAGCCCGCCTGGATGCGCAGCAGGCCCCGCTTGTTGGAGGCGGCAAGGCCCAGAAGTGGATAGTGATCGGTTGCAAGGGTGAAGCGATGACCCTTCGCCATGTCGGCAATGGCCTGCTGGATCGCCCGGATCTGCCCGTAACGTGGATCGCCTGGCGGGATCGCGTCCTCGCCCATGATGGCAAGGTCGATGGCGATGACCTGCGCGCCGCCGCCCAGCGGCACGGCGAAGGGCGCACTTTCGTCGCCACGCGCATCATTCTCTCCATCATTGCAGTCTTGCCCCGCGACGAACGGCTGCGCGGCCAGCAGGCGCCACCAACCCTGCCCGGCGCGCAGGCAGCTTTCATGATTGCCGCGCACCATCACCCAGGGCGCAGCCGCCAGCAATGGCGCGGCCGGCGTGAAGAAATCCGCGTCCCATGCGTCCCAGCCATAACCCCACGGACTGCCCACGCAGCCCGAATGATCGGCGCAGGGGTTTTCGCGATAAAGATAATCGCCCACATGCAGCACAAGGTCCGGCTTCCAGGCGGCCGCCTGCCGCGCGATCCGGGCGAAAGGCCATGCCTCTGGATCATCGCACGCCTGATAGGCATTGTCCGACGCCTTGATGCGGCAGCCCGTGTCACCAATCACCACGATGCGGCGGGCGGACGCATGGGGCGCCGGAAGAAGGCGGTCAGCAACATGGACGGTTCGCGCATTCGCCGGAATTCGCGCTTCACATATCCGCACTGGAAAGCGGGAAGCCTTGCTGTTTTCAACGCTCGATCTGGTCGGGCGCTGCGGCAGGTCAGCGGGCTCTGCGCGCACGCTCATCGCCTCGCGCCTTCCGTCGATGGACAGAAGGGGGCAGGCATCCGTCCCCGCCATCACAGTGCGGGCCACCGGTCCGTCACCCGTCATTACCATATAGGCCGAGAGTGGCGACGGTTGATCCGCCGCCGCCCCGGTCGCGCCCCAACAGGCCAGACCGGCGACAAATACCCATTTCATCACGCCGCCGGCCATCGTCCCGTTTTCGTCAGAAGGTGATCGTCACATCGCCCATGACCGAGCGGCCGGGCTGGTAGAAATATTGGTCATAGGGCGCGGTCTTGCCCTGGTTGATATTGGTGATTTTTGTCGAGTTGAAGAGGTCGTTCACCTCGACGCCGATCCGCACCGGACCGATTTCGTAACGGGCCGACAGGATGGCGCTATTGTAACCGGCGATGCGATAGGCGGCAGGTTCGCCCTCAGCCGCATATTGCGGGCCGGTATATTTGTCGATCAGCGAGAATTTGACCGGCCCTTGCTTGAACAGCACGCCGCCGGCCGCCGTCCACATCGGGGCATTGGCGATCTGGGTATGTTTCACCTCATTGTCATTGTTCGTCTTGGCATAGTTGCGCGACGCATTAGCGAAGACCGCGAAACCATTGTCGAACGCATAGGTCACCTGGCCTTCGACGCCCTTGTAGACCACCTTGCCCGCATTGATGAAGATCGTGCCTTCGCTCTGGACTGGCGAGTTGAAGGAAAAGAATTTATTGTTGAAGTTGATGTAATAGACATCGGCATCGAGGCTTAGATGAGAGCCATGGTAGACGAAACCAGCTTGATAATTGGTCGATTTCTGCGGTTCTACCGATGAAAGCTGGGGATTGACCACATAGAGCACGCTGAGCGGCGGAGCCAGGAAGCCCTTGGCGAACTGCCCATAGACTGACAGCCGGTCGTTGACCGCATAGTTGGCGGTCAGGAAGGGCAGGTCGGCCTGATAATCGTCGCTGATATTCTGCGCGAAACGGGTGGTCTGGTTGTAGGCGGCGTTGATCCGGCGCTCGAAATCGACATGCTTGAAGCCGGGCGTGATGGTCAGGCCCGGCAGGGGGCGCAATTCCAGTTCGGTGAACAGTTCGCTGTGGTTGGTATGGCTGTCCTGATCGAACTTGATGTTCGCGGGCGGCTGGATGGTGCCAGTCGGATATTTGGTCAGGTCGATCTTCTTTTCGATATAGTTGGGCGACATGGTGATCAGATCGACGTCACGCTGCTGGCGATAGGTGTTCGCCCGCTCCAGCCACAGGCCCGCGGTCAACGTGGCGAAATCGGTCAGTTGGAGGCGCACTTTGGCGATGTCGCCCCAGACGCGATATTTGTTGGTCTTGGTATAGCCCGGCACGCCGAAGACTGGTTTGCCGCCGGGGGTAAGCGTGACGGTATTGGCGTTCGTGATCTGCACCGGCGTCGCCGTCGCGAACAGCGTCACGTCATTGCCGCTCAACGTTTCATTGTCATAGCTGTAGGTATAAGCGCGGTTTTCGAAGGTGGAACCGGGCGCGATATTCGCCTCCAGCTTGACGATCTCGAAATCGGTCGTCTTGTGGGTGTGGTTATAGCCATAATAGGTCTGACTGCCCGGATCATTGTTCAGGCTGAAATTCTTGCCGTACAGCGCTACCTGGCTGAGCGTCGCGCCATCCTTGTCCGGCTGGTTGAAGCGGTTTTCATTATAGGTGCCAAGCAGCGTCAGCTTCACGTCAGGGCTGATCGGGATCATTATCTTGCCGAAGATATTGTTCGACCGGAAGGGACTGTAGCTGCGGGCGCCGTCCGATTCGACATGCTGGCCCGACAGCATGATTTCCGTGCCGCCTAGCTGCTTGATGGCACCGCTTTGCAGCACAGCGCGGGTCAGCCACGTGTTCCATGTGCCATAGCTGCCCTTCAGTTCCGCGCTCGCATCCTCGCGGGTGGCGCGGGAAAAGAGGTTCATGCTGCCGCCAAAGGTGGCGATGCCCAGATTGGAAGCGTTGCCGGGGCCGCGGTCCACCACCAGCGTTTCGATCGTGTTCGACGGGAAGAAGGTGTTGCTATGGTGCGACGGGTCATTGGTGTCGCCAAAGGGAACGCCGTCATAGGTGATATTATATTCGGCGTCCTGAAAGCCGCGGATCTGCGCCTTGGATTCCGATAGGCCCGCGCCGTTGGTGCCGCCAAAATTGGAAACGCTGGGCGAAATCAGCGCGATCTGGTTGAAATCGGCGGTCGCGGGCAGCGAGTCCTCGATGAAGGAGCGCGAGATGATCGCCTGCGGCTGCGTCGTCTGGAGCGAGGCGGTGACAGGTGCGATCTCGTTGACCCTGGTTGCGGTGACGAGGATGTTGGAACCCTCGGCAATGCCTTGATCCTCGGCCGCGCTGGCCTCCGTCGCAGCCATCGCGTGGCCGGCGATGCAGGGAAGGGTCGCGATGGTGCCAAGCAACAGCGCCCGGCGAAGCGTGGAAATGGTCATGAATCAGTCCCCTTTCAGCCATTTTGGCGTCGTGGGACCGGCTATGGGTGCGTCATGACGGATCGGTGACGCTTTGGTAACAGTTCAAAGTGTGGGGAAATGTAAGGTTTCCAGCACAGCCTGCCGCCCTTACAGTTGCGGCGACGGTCGGACATGAGGGCTGAGAGTCTGTTTGGAAATGCGCGGAAGAGCGCATTTCGGGCACCGCACCAGCCCTCTCCCCCACCCGGCCACCCAACGGCAGTATCATATGGGTGGCCAGGTGGGGGAGAGGGCTGGTGCGGCTATGCGCCCAAAGGCGCATTTCCAAACAGATGGGGTGATTGGGGCTCACCACCGAGTCGGTGGGGTGGCTGCTCCTCGCAGATGGTAAGACGTGGTCCGTATCGAGCGGCCACAACCATGAGGAGGAGCAACCA